>JAWXCN010000031.1:0-34167 GCA_034408725.1 Candidatus Hydrogenedentota bacterium | reverse complement strand
GCTTCGCTCGGACGTCACGGTAACGCCGCCGCTGCCGGAAAGCCTGTGGTCCGAATTCGAGATCGAGTGCGGCCGGAATTTCATGGAAAAACCCGCGGTGGTGCGCGTGCGCGTCATGGCTGATGACAAACTGGCTGGCTCGTTTTCCGCGGTGTTGGGGAAAAAGGCGATGCGCAATGGCGTGTCCGCCAAGATAGATTTGCTGAAGCCTTTCGCAGGCCAGGCGCCGGATTCATTTCTCGTGAAAATCGTTGGCGACTTATATCTCATGGGGCCGGGGACCGACGAGAACAAACTAAACGCGGAAACTGCATCGTCGCAGGAGTATTCGCAGGCGTTGCGAGGCTCGATCATCCGCGTAAACGTTGCGCGCGCGGAAGGCGAGCAGCCTATTGCCACACCGGTGGATCCTCCAGCCCTGGGTGACGCAGCAGCAGCCGTAACACCGCCGACGCTGGAGAACGCTCCCGTCTCCGATGCGGCGCCCACTGCAGTACCCCCTTCTCCCGCCCCATGAATATCGTATGCATCGGAGCGCATCCCGATGATTGCGAGTGCTTTGCCGGCGGGACCGCAGTCAAGTGGTCGCGCCTGGGCCACCGCGTGTTGTTCGTATCGATGACCAATGGTGACGTGGGACATTACGCGATGGGCGGCGGCCCCCTCGCGGCCAGACGTGCGCGAGAAGCACGGTTGTCGGCCGAACGAGGCGGGGTTCAGGCACTTGTGCTAGGCAACCATGACGGCGAACTCGCGAGCACCATTGAGGCGCGGCGCGAAGTCATTGGCATTATTCGACGGCACGAGGCCGACATTGTTCTCACGCACCGTCCAAATGACTACCATCCAGATCATCGCTACGCTTCAATCCTCGTGCAGGACGCGGCGTTCATGGTTACCGTTCCGAACTTTTGCCCCGAAGTGCCCCGGTTGGAACGAAATCCGGTATTCATGTATCTCTCCGATCCCTTCACAAAACCGGCGCGGTTCGCTCCAAGCATTGCTATCGATGTCACAGACGTCATGGACCAAAAACTGGACATGCTGGATGCAATGGAATCGCAAGTGTACGAGTGGTTGCCGTGGCTCGATGGCCATCTCAACGACGTTCCCCACGATCCCGTTGCGCGGAGAAAGTGGTTGGCCAAAACGTGGCGGCCATTTTTCGCCAAACATACCGCGCTCGCCGCGCCCGCGCTGAAGAAATGGTATGGCGCGGCAAGTGCAAAGCGTACCCGGTTCGCGGAAAGTTTCGAGATTTGCGAGTACGGCCATCAACCGTCCGATGCGGAACTCGCGCGCCTGTTTCCGTTTTTCAGCAAACGAAAACAGTCCCGGACGTAAACGAGCTAACGAAGTTCCACGCGCTGCCCACGCGGGACGATCGCGGTGTTCGTTTCCCGCTTTAGCTGAACAGCCGCGGGTTGGCGATCCACGGAAACCACCTGCCATCCATCCGCCACGACGTCACCAGGCCCCACGACGTGCTCATCGATGACAACGCCGTCCGCCGAGTATACGCGGATGACGGCTTTGCCGCCTATGCTTCCCGTGTACTCCACGTGAATCGCTGGCGCCGCAGGAGTCTCCGGTATAACCGTCTCTTGACGCGGCTGCGCTTGCCCGGGTGCTGAAACGGATGGACGCGGCGGTGGTGCGGGCACCATGATGGGGTCTCTGACGGCGCCTGGCGTTGAAAGATACGTCTCAGACAGCGGGATATCGACATGTTCGATGGGTGAACCATCGCTGCGAACGAGTTCGATCCGGGCGGCTCCCGCCTCGACCCCGAGCACCGCCAGCTCGCGAACATCCAGGTAGCCGGTTAAGTCCGTTCCGGGCGCAATCGTGACTGCTTCATCTTGTGGCGACGGACCTTGCGCCAATCGCCACACAAATGGCGCCGGTGGCGATTCGCGAAATTCGGACGCAGTCGTCTCTTGTATCGAAAGTCTTAGACCAAAGGTCCGCAATCTGCCGGCCGGTGATGCGCCAAGGCCGTTCGAGGGCATTGGAAAAAAACACGCGATGCTGTCGCGGCCATCGTTGTGTATCGTGAATGCAATGCGGTCACGGGTCGCTTCATCCAACGTCGCGGTGAATGACACTTCGGGCATGCTTTGAACGCCCATCAGCGCCAGCGCCGCCAGCAATCCAACGCCGCCGACGGCGGCAAGAAGGGCAAGGGACACGGAAATGGCGTGCTTCAGCGAATCCCCCGGCGGGCTCACACGATATGCGCCGAGCACAATAAATCCAAGCGCGCACGCGGAATAAATCACTGCGCCGACTCGAAACGATTCCATGAGTTGCAACACATTCGCTGGTCCGGCCGATCGCGCGCCCAGCATGAGACCGGGAAAAGTGACGGCGGCGAGCATGATCAGGCCGAGAAGTAGAAACGTCCAGCCCACCGCGGTTACGCGCCTGCCCGCGGCCGCAATCACGCCCACAAATGGCAGGAACGCCAGGATTATCCACGCGTAGCGCGCCAGCGAACCTGGCAAGTCAGCCGCAGTCGCCAGCCGGGAAAGTTCGTTTCCGCCGGTCGCAAGCGATGTCGTTACGCCGTCCTTGCTCATCCACGGCAGAAATACCGCCGCGCCCGCGAATATGGCAAACGCCAACGCGGCGTACCAGTCGCGCGCATGGTTTGGCTCTCGACGGCGCAGGGTCACGTCCATCGCGCCGGATTCGGCGGGCGGATACCCCGTAATTGGGAGGTCGATGAATCCGCCAAGCTCCTCGGCAGTTCTCGCACCGGCAAGCGCCTTACCTGTGGCAAGCTGGATTTCGAGCTCTGCAAGCCGTTGAGTGAGTCGGCGATTGGCATCATTGGCGTCAGCGGCGGCAAGCTTGTGCGCGGCCACACGCTCCGGTAAGTGTACCTGCTCTTCAAGCACTGCCCGCCGTTGCGCTTCGAGCACTTCGACGCGCGCCCGCTCGATACCTGTCAGGCGTTCGATCGTGCGCTGGGCGACGCGCCGTTCATGCACAAACGCGGCGCGCTGGGCCGTATGGTTTTGCTGATCAATCGATTTTTGCGTGAATGCACGATCACATTGTCGAATTGCGGCGTCAGCCTTCTCCCGGTGCGAGAACGCGAGGCGTAACGGCAGTTTTGGATCGTTAGGTGTGGGCATCAGCACATGCGTCCGCAGCGATTGTAGCATAGCCGCTATCACCCATTTCGAGCACGACCCCAAGGTTTCTTCAAGAATTCCTACGCCTCATTTCCCGCAATTCCGCTCGTGCTCGCAATCGATCTTCCGCTTTTCCATGCCATCGCGCTTAATTTGCGAAGCAATCTTGCCCAGGAAATGGAAAGCGGCAGCTACCCGCAGCCGCAGTCCAAGGCGCTCCGCGCGGATTTTAGACGTCTGTTGGCCGCGCGCAGCGCCTTGGACTGCGGCGTGTCAGCGCCGCTTTCACTTCGGATTACCCGAACGCTTCAATAAGTTTGAAGGCTCAGGCTCACGTGAATCGAAGCCAGGCCAATCGTGCTTAATTTGCGAAGCAATCTTGTTCAGCAAATGGAAAGATGCAGCTACCCGCAGCCGCATTTCAATGCAGCGGCACTTTTCTTGGCGTCACGCCAGTAACTGGGTTTTAAGCGCGATTGCCCTGTCCGCTTTTCCCCTTCTTCCGCGCGCGTTTTCGTGGTCGAACACTGTCCCTAACTTTGCCTGCCATTCTTATACGCGAGCGCAGCCTTTATAAAATCGCGAAACAACGGCTGCGGACGCAATGGCGTGCTGGTGAATTCCGGATGAAACTGTGATGCGCAGAACCAGGGATGATCACGCAACTCGATAATCTCGACCAATTCATGATCGGGTTTCGGGTGTGTTCCGCTGACCACCAGCCCGGCCTTTGCTTCCAGCTCGCCGCGGTAGTTGTTATTGAATTCGTAGCGGTGGCGATGGCGCTCTTCAATCACATCTTCGCCATACGCCGTGAAGGCCCTCGTATCCGGTTTTAGCTGGCACCGGTACGCGCCAAGCCGCATTGTCCCGCCGAGGTCGCGCACCCCGCGTTGTTCGGACAACAACGAAATCACCGGGTCGGGTGTATCAAGATCGAACTCCGTCGAATTCGCCTTGCTCAAGCCGAGGCAATTACGGGCCATTTCGATAACGGCGATCTGCATGCCAAGACAAATACCGAAAAAGGGTTTCAGTTCAGTGCGCGCGTAGGTCACTGCGCGAATCTTGCCCTCGACCCCCCGTGAACCAAAGCCTGGGCCAACTACGATCCCATCGAATCCGGCAAGACGCACATCGGGGAGACTTCCGTTTTCAAACGTCTCGCTGTCAATCCATTCGACTTTCACTTTGCAATCATTGGCCACGCCCGCGTGTACGAACGCTTCGTTAATGCTTTTGTAGGCGTCATCGTGGTCGATATACTTCCCAATCGCCGCGATACGCACTTCGTTCTTTGGATTCACGATCCGATCCACCATCGCCGTCCAGGCCGATAAATCCGGCGCGGGCGCGTCGATACCCAGCCGCTTCAAAACAATATCGTCAAATCCCTGTTTGTGAAAGTTGAGCGGTATCGCATAGATCGGCCGGACGTCCGTTGCCCCGATGATCGCGTCTTCCGTGACGTTACAGAACATGGCGATTTTCCGCCGCTGATCGGCGCCAAGTTCGTGGGTACCCGTGCGGCAGATGATGACGTTGGGCTGTATGCCAATCTCGCGCAATGCGCTCACGCTGTGTTGCGTGGGTTTTGTCTTGAGTTCTCCCGCGGCTTCGATAAACGGCACCAGCGTGACGTGTACGTTGCAGCAGGGAGTCGGGTAAACATCGAGATTGAATTGGCGAATCGCTTCGAGAAATGGCAGGCTTTCGATATCGCCTACGGTCCCCCCGACTTCAATTAGCGCGATGTCTGCTTCGTCTTCCGGCTCCGCGGTCAGCATCCGGATGCGGCGCTTAATTTCGTCCGTAATGTGCGGAATCACCTGCACCGTCTTGCCCAAATATTCGCCGCGCCTTTCTTTTTCGATAACGGCGTGGTACACGCCGCCCGTCGTGATATTGCTCTTCTGGCTGATCTTCGCATGGGTGAACCGCTGGTAATGACCCAAATCGAGATCGGTTTCCGCGCCATCGTGCGTGACGAACACCTCGCCGTGTTCGAATGGATTCATCGTTCCCGGATCGATGTTGATATACGGGTCCAATTTCATGATCGCGACATTTAGCCCGCGCGCCTCGAGCAGCAGCCCCAGACTGGCGGCCGCGACACCCTTTCCGACAGATGAAACCACCCCGCCCGTGATGAATACATACTTCGGCATTAGGCCGGTCTCCCTGTCGCCCATTCCGCTAGGGCGTTCTGCTATCGAGCGTGCTGTCGTGCCGCCGGGCAACTGCGGAAAGGTCCCCCAAAAAATGCGGCGCAACCGGCGCGAAAATACCTGGGGCTAGGTTTAAGAGGAGGGTGATTTCCCGTTATCCCTAACGGGATTGCATGCTAACACAGGGACGAAATGAATGCAACCGCGGCGATATAAATTCTGGTTTGGCGTTCGACAGCGAGGATTATATCTGAGCGGCCAACTGGACGCCGTCATCGTTCGGAAGGGCGACCGTTACGTCCGGCACGGCGGCGATTTCGCCAGCCTCGCCCGCCGGCGACAACGCTGTCCCATCAACCGACTGCACCATTTCCTTCTTCAACCGGAACGTCCGGCCATCGTCGACCAAATAGATGTATTCGCCCTGTGTACTGACCTTGTCAACGGCCTGGGTGTTGCCACTGGCGAATACGATATCGTGCGATTCACGGGCGGGATCGCCCAATGTCTTCGTCGTCAACTTCTCTTTCTTTTTCGCAACAATGACCGTGGGCGACTTTTCGGGATCGACCTTTTTGTATGGAACGGAATTGCCGGTGCCCGCAAGTGTTTCCCACTTCGCCAACACCTTTTCGACGTACTGCTGCGTTTCGCGGTATGGAGGAATGCCGCCATAGCGTTTCACCGTTTCCGGTCCCGCGTTGTATCCCGCAAGCGCAAGCGAATAATCACCCTTGAACAGCTTCAACAGCTTCGCAAGATATTGCGAGCCGCCGCCAATGTTCTCGGCCGGGTCAAAGACGTCCTTCACCTTGAGGTCCGCCGCGGTGCCCGGCATGAGCTGCATCAAACCCGACGCGCCCTTCGACGACTTTGCGTAAGGGTTGCCCCGGCTCTCCACATGGATTACCGCGTGAATCAGGCTTTCATCCAAATTGTGTTCTTTCGCGAAGTGCGCAACATAGGTATGAATATCGGAATAGGTGTACCTGCCAAGGGTCTTGCCCCAGCGATCAGGCTTGACGATCGGGTCGTAGTTTATTTTGATGCGCCGGAAATCTTTCCGCGCTTCGTATTTGTCAATCCGGTTGGTCAACAGCGGCACGCCACCGCCTTTCGGTTGGTATATCGCCATGCCCCGCATTCGAGCGGGCGACGCCGCGCGCCGTTGCTCAAGCTGTTGCTGAAGATATTGCTCGCGCTCTTCGCGCTGTTTTATCCGGTTCTGGGTGGTGACGCCGAGATTACCCGCGCGCGAGGGCTTCTGCGGGATTGCGACGGGTGCCTGCGTGGCGATATAGGATTTGGAAGCGGCAGGGCCAGTCGGACTCTGCGCGAATGCGTCGCCAGCCACCATAGCAACAGCGACTGTCACACAGAAATAGCTTGCTATCCTTTTCAACGATTTCGTCTTCCCTACGTTTTGCGCCCCAAGAGCCGCGTAAAGAGTATATGGTAGTACGTCCTGACACGCAAGGGGGTTGACAACTGCCGCAAATTGTATTAAAGTTTTAATACAATATGAGTCAGCCCATGAATATTCACCTCTCCCCAAAAAACGGCGTACCCATCTACCGCCAGATCGTGAGCCAGGTCAAGTACCTCGTTGCATCGGGCAGACTGCGTGCCAGCGACGAAGTTCCTCCCATCCGCGTACTCGCGGAGCGCCTGTTAATTAATCCGAACACTGTCGCGCGCGCATATCGCGAATTGGAACAGGCCGGGATATTCATAACCCGCCAAGGCGCTGGCACCTACGTTTCGACAGAGGGCACCCCTTTCGCCTGGGCCGAACGTATTAAAATACTAACAGCCCATGTGGACGGGTTGCTCGCCGAAGCCCGGCAGTTGGACGTGCCCGTCGAGGAAGTCATTTCGCTCATGAAAACGCGGGATCGATTGCTGGATCAGCCAGCCAAGGAGGGATCGAAAGATGGCCAAGGGAACTAGTGCGGGAGCCGAATCGCCGGTGCTGGCGGATCGCCTTACTCACCAGTACGGCCGCACGACTGCCCTTTCCGGCGTATCGCTATCCGTCCCGCGAGGAGGGGTTTTCGGGCTCGTCGGTGAGAACGGCGCTGGCAAGACTACGCTCATCAAACTGATGCTCGGCCTTCTCGTTCCAACCGGCGGAAGCGTATCCATGTTTGGCATGGACCCGGTGCGTAAGCCGGAACTGGTGCTCGCGCGGCTTGGCTATTTATCAGAGGATCATGATCTTCCGCTCTGGATGCGGGTCAATGAACTCATCCGGTACAACCGCTCGTTCTACCCCAAGTGGGACGATGCCTATGCCGAAGAGCTTCGCCAGCAGTTTGGACTCGACGCCGGCGCGAAGATCAAAAATCTTTCGCGCGGACAACGCGCGCTTGCCGGATTGCTCATCGCGCTTGCGCATAAACCCGAACTGCTGGTACTCGATGAACCGTCGTCCGGTCTCGATGCGATTGCCCGCCGCGACATCCTCGCCGCCATCGTCCGCACCGTTGCCGATGAAGGGCGCACGGTATTTTTCTCGTCGCACTTGCTTGATGAGGTCGAGCGCGTGGCCGATACCGTCGCGATGCTCAACAAGGGCAAACTTGTCCTTTGCGCGAGCATGGACGAGCTCAAGGCACAGCATCACACCATCACCCTGCAATTTGACCAGCCGCTCCAGACTCCGCCGAGAATTGATGGCGCGCTTTCCGTCGAGGGAGGTGGACGCGAGTGGACCATTGTTTGCAACGGCCGGATGGACGCCGTCCGCGCCGCCGCATCAACTCTCGGCGCAACGATTGTCGAAGAAAATACTCCCAGCCTCGAAGATATCTTCATCGCCCGCGCTGGACGCGGCGCGGTGAACGCATAAGGACGCACGGAATGCGATCACCCACATACGCGCTCATTTGGGAACAGTGGCGGCAGGTTCGGACCGTTGTTGTTCTGGGTATAGTCCTCACCTTCGCCGCATCTCTCTCCGGATATTTAATCAAATGGGTTTCGACTGATGAGTGGGCGTCGTTTACCTTCGCAATGGCCTGGGGTTCGCTCTTACTCGTCATGGCCGTGTTGATGTTCACCCACAGTTCTGTCCGAGACCTGCGCATGGGCCTTCCCGCGCGCATGTTGACACTTCCCTTAACGGCAAGACATATCGCCGCGACCCAGATCGGTTTCCGCTTTGCCGTAATGGCAGGCACGGCTCTTGTCCTCGGCGTATTGCTGACCACCATCAATGAGAAATACTTTGAGATCGCGCACAGCCTTGTTGGCGCCATCGTTCTATACGCCTATGCTTCCATGCTCGCTACGCTTGGCCGGCGTTTTCCTGTCGTGGTAATCGCCATGATAATTATCACCATCGCCCCGGTTGTTGCGACCGTATATTATTTGGATAACGGCGCGGTCAACTGGTTTGGTTTCCAATACGGCGTGCTCGGCACATTTATTTTCTTTTGCATGGCAGCATCCTTCGTCAGCCTTGCACGAATTCGCGAACCTGCGCGCGTCCAAATCCTTTTCGACACTGCTTCGCCTCAAAATACAGAATTCAAAGTTCTCGGAGTCCGCGCCAGCGGACCATACTGGTTTGAATGGCGAACTGTTGGCTGGATTGTTCCTGCCGTTACTTTGTTTTCAGGCATTTTTTTCGCATTACCCCTGTTTGGAATGGACTTTGATGAAATGGATTTGGAAGATACATTCCAATCGTACTTCGCAACTTCGCTCGTTTCCAGTTTTCAAGTGGGGATGATGTTGATAGGCATTTTTACCGCCAGAGTTTCCCGTGTACTGTGGACTAAGCCAGTTACAGTCCAGGACGTCGTGTTAAACCGCATGCGGGTAATTGCGAAATCGAACTTTTTCACGCAGTTAGCATTGGCTACGATTTTTCTATTCGCGATTCAGTTGAATGGCGCAGGCGTTTTTTACAACGTTGACGACGTCTGGTTGCTACTGATGCTGTACATGGGGATTTTTATCGCCTCCTGGTGCATGGTATGGGTTCCGTATCTGCCAATATTGTATTGGGCTTATTTCATTTGCTGTTTAGCTGCCGCTGCTCTAACCAAATCCGAACCCTCGGACTTTTGGTTAATCGCAGTACCGGAAGCAGTGTTCCTGGGACTTCTCTGTTGGGTAGGAAACGTCTGCCTTAAACGTCAACTCTTTCAACGAAAAGCAATCTTTGGATTTACGTGTTTGGCGGTGTTTATTTTCGTGGTTGGCACTCTCCAACTCTATCAGCTTGATGAGCCGAATGCCGATTGGTTTAACCTGAATTACATTTCCATGGTCTTTATTTTCAGTCTCATGCCCCTCTTTTGCCTCCTGTCGCAGGGCGTCATCCTCGACCGCATGCGTCACGGACAGCCCCTATTTACGAGGCCCCGGCTTCAATAATCATGCTCACAACTGGGAACGTTTTTACGTCCCGGAACCGCTCATCCAACACATCGATTCGGGCTTTACTTTTCCTGAATATCGACTATATACTTTCGCGGGAATCCGGGAAATTGGCGGCGTTTGCACAATTTCGAGACGATTAACGAAAATTAATTGGGGAGAACTGAAATGCGCAAGTTGAAACAGTCGAAGCTCATCTGGTACGTAATCGCCGTCGCGATGGCGGTTGGATTGTTTGCGCCGGCGATGATCGCCTTCGCGGGTCCGGGTTCAGGCGCCAGACTTTCCTTAATCGATCAGTGCATTGGTTTATAATTCGGCGCCAGGTAGCCTAGCGGTCTAAAGCGCCCTTCGCCGTTATGCGGCCAATCCTCTTTGTTGTCGGGCATTTTTACGTCAGCGCGTATTCCGCAATGATGTTTTTGGCCGTGATGGCGGCGTTGGCTTTCATCGCGCCGCGTATCCGCTATCGTTCGCTCGACCCGGCATTGCTGGCGAAGGCTACCACAATCATGTTGATAGGGGGCTGGCTTGCGGGACGCGCCGCGGCGTGGCTGATCGGCTCCGGGCGCGGCGTGGAAGTATTTTCTCCGGCGAACCGCGCGCCTGGTTCACTAACTTTTTTTCTTTTGGGCGCGTCAGTCGCGCTTGTGGTATTCCTATTCGCGACAGGGGCCAATGTTTTCACGTATGTTGATGCGTTGGCTCCTTCCGCGTTTCTTGGTCTGGCCGTTGCGAAGATCGGGTGTTTGCTCGCCGGGTGTTGCGCCGGCGACGTGTGCGCGTCCGTTCCTGGCATCACGTACCCCTATGGAAGCCTTCCATACGAGCATCAGTATCGCGCGGAACTGCTCCCGGTTCCCGCCGGACTCGTCCGGTCTGAAAAGGATTCGGCGAAACCCTTATGGCCGCACGCGCAACTTCTCACCATTCATCCCGAAATTATAGAACAGCTCCTTGTCGAAGACGGATTGCCTGCGGCGCGCGGACCGGAAATTGTCGCCCGCGCGCAGGTCGAGCGTTCACTTCCCGTATTGCCGTTGCCACTGCTTGTTTCTGCGGCGGCTTTGGCGGGATGGCTTCTGGCGGAAGTGATTTATAGGAAGTCCCAGCGGACTGGCGAAACGTTTGCTTTTGTGTTGGCCGGCTACGGCGTGATTCGCCTCACTCTGGATTGGCTGCTTCCGGAGCGCGGCGTCTTATTGCTGGGGCTGTCCGCCGCGCAATGGTTGGGGGTGGTCGCGCTACTGCTGTCCGCGGCTATCTTTTTCCATTTGCGGCGCCCGTCGAGACGGCGCAACTTCACTTCCCATACCTGATATAGTGCGGGCAACCGAGTTTCGCAAGGGGAGTGATCAGGGGGACATGAAAAAACGCGGTTGCTTTTTCCGGTTGGCCCAGCTATTCATCCTATTCGTGCTGATGATTATGGCGGGCGTCTATTTCTACTGGGTTTATCCCCTTTGGGGCATGCCGTTCAATGGCTCACGCCATGGCGCGGTCCCGTTGACGCCGGCATGGGCATTGGAGCCTTGGCTTTGGGAAGACGATGGCAATACTTCCGAAGCGATTCTGGAACTGCTCAAAGGTTATGAAGACCGGGATTTTCCAGTGCGCACAATCCTGATCGACAGCCCGTGGAGTACGCGGTACAACGATTTTGCCGTTGATAAAACGCGATATCCCAACCCGGAAAAGTTTTTTGGGGATTTACAGGAACGCGGTTATCGCGTGGTGCTGTGGATGACGCCAAATGTGAACAGCGCGAGCAAAGATACCGCCATTGAGGATTCGCAGGATTGGTACGAGGAAGCGCGCGACAAGGATTACCTTGCTGGTGACGGGTATCAAATCGGTTGGTGGAAAGGCCGCGGCGGTTTTATCGATTACACGAACCCCGACGCGATGACGTGGTGGCGAGGATTGCAGCAGCAGGTTTTCGATTGGGGGATCGATGGCTGGAAACTGGATGATAGCGCGACCTATTTCGGCACGCGCTATCGCGGACTTCCGGTTTGGTACATGGAAACGCGCGAAGGACTGATGACGACGCGGCAATACATGGACCACTATTATCGCGACGAATATCAGCACGGCCTGACGCAGAATCCGGAGTTCATCACCTTGTCGCGGTCCGCGGACCGCTTCGGGCGGCTCGACGATGACGTCAAACCGACGGAATTTAAACAATGGCTGGACACGATGACGCATCCCGAAGGGTTCTCGCCACTGGATGCATCGCCTGTCAACTGGGTAGGCGATCAGGACCACGAGTGGTCGCTCGAACGCCAGGGCATCGAGGAGGCGCTGACGGACATTCTGCGCACTGCGTCCATGGGGTACAACGTGCTCGGTTCGGACGTCGCGGGTTACTCCGGTCAAAACATCCCTCCGAATCTTTACGCGCGCTGGGCGCAATTTTCCTGCTTTTGCGGGCTGTTTTTGAACGGTGGCCATTCCGACAGGGCGCTGTGGAAGTACAACGAGCACGAATGGGAAATTGTGCGCAAGTTCGCGTGGCTTCACACCGAACTGATTCCGTATATGTATTCGCATATCGTCGCGTGCCACGAAGGCGGCGAGCCGCTCATGCGTCCCCTCGAAGCGAAGTACCACTATCTTTTTGGCGACGACATTCTGGTCGCGCCAATCTACGAGGACAATCTCATGCGCGCGGTCACATTGCCCGCGGGAACCTGGCGTTACATGTTCAATGATCTGCAAATCATTGAGGGGCCGAAATCCGTCCGCCGCACGTTTCCGCTGGAGGAGGCGCCGGTATTCATCCGCGATGGCGCGCTCATCCCACTCAATGTGTCGCGCGACTATACGGGATACGGGGACCGCGAATCGGAAGGTTCGATTACGTGGCTCGTGTATCCAAAGGGGCGATCACGCTTCGAGCTTGTATATCCAGACGGCTCAGGCAAGACTCTGCTTGAATCGGATATGGCAAGCCAGTTAACGCTGACACTTTCGGGCGAACGTAAGCCCCACATCCTGCGAATCCACATGATTCATCCGCCATTGCGGGTTTCGTTGGACATGAAGTCGCTTGAAGAAGGCGTGGATTGGACGTACGACCGGGATCGCGCAAAACTGATCATCACAACGAATGAGTTCGAGACGGGCAAGTATTTGATCGAATATTAAATGTTGGTCTGCGCGCGGGTGTTATGGTTTGTAGTCCTTGAGCAGCCTGAAAAGCCCTGAATCGGCGCTGACGATGGCTTCAGTTCCAGGTTGCATGGATTCTTCGAGCACTTCCAGCGACCGCATGAACGTATACAGCTTCGGATTGGAGTTAAACGTTTCTGCGAAAATACCGATGGCTTCCGCATCGGCCTGGCCTCTCAGCTCAGCGGCTTCGCGTTCGGCATTCGCGAGCAGGACCTGCACTTGCAGGTCGGTGTTGCCCATGATGATGTCGGCCTGTTTTGACCCCTCGCTGCGGTAGCCTTTGGAAATGCGCGAACGCTCGGCGGACATGCGGCCGTACACCGCCTGAAAATTCTCCTCCAACAGGTCCGCGCGTTTGATGCTCACATCCACGACGCGAATACCGAACTGCTCACGCGCGCGATCGTTTGCGCGTTTCATTACGGCTTCCATGATTTTTTCCCGGCCCAGCGAAATGCGTTCGCGCATTGTGTTCTCGGATTCGAGCGCTTCGGGATCGCCTTCTTCGGCTTGCGGGACAGCGTCCGCGACATAGTCGTTGGTCGAGCGAATGACCTCGGTCAGATTGTTCTTTCCCAATTCTTCACGCACCGCGGAATAGATCACGTCATCCAAGCGCCCATTTGCCGCGGTGACGCTTTGAACGCTGATGCGAAAAAGCAATGGGTTTTCGATACGCCAGCGCGCAAAATTGTCCACGACCAGGGTTTTCTTGTCCGCGAGCACAACGGATTCGGGTTCCGCGTCATAGGTCATGAGGACATCCGGAAAACGTTCGACCGTATCCGCGAATGGCATTTTGAAATATAGGCCCGCCCCCATGCTCACCCGCAAATCGATGCTGTCCGCGTCCCGTCTGGCGACATTGAGAATATCCTGTTTAACCTGGTCGAAGACCTCCGGCGGCCGGTCTCCGACGATGACATGCACGGGCTTATTCAAGCGTGTGACAACAACCTGATCGCGTTCATGCACGACAAACATGCAGAGGTTTGCGACGATTAGCGCAGCGACAAAGACAGCGCCCACGATGCCGGCGATTACGAATACCTTGCGCATTACTGGGCACCTCCGGCGTAGGGTTGCTGTTGCTGCTGCGCCGGCTGTGGCCTTGGCATGTCGAGACTCTTAAGATTCATTACGCCGGCAGACTCGTCCACAATCGTGAGTTTTAAATTGGGCAAAAGCGTGGACATGGTTTCGAGATACAGGCGCGAGCGGGTGATTTCCGGCGACTGATCGTATTGTTTCATAATCGCGGCAAACTTCGACACCGCACCCTGCGCCTCCGCCACACGCGACTCCTTATATCCCATCGCGGAAAGTTTAATGCGTTCCGCCTCGCCTTCGGCGCGGGGAATCTGCTCGCTTTGATACGCGCGCGCTTCGTTGATGATGCGTTCGCGTTCTTCGCGCGCGCTTGCCACATCGTGAAACGCCTGAGCTACTTCGCGCGGCGGTTGTACGTCCTGCAAAAACACATCATGAATCTTAACGCCTGCGCCGGTTATGTCAACGAGCTCCTGCATTTCATCCTTAATCTCTCCCATGATTTGGAATTTACCAGTGGTTAATACGTCGTTGATGGGATGATCGCCAACGGCCTGGCGCAACGCCGCTTCCGCCACCGCTTTCAACATGAATTCGACTTCGCCAGGGCCGAAATTGAACAGGTATTCACGGGAATTCAATACCTGGTACTGCACTGCCATCGAACAGTTAACGACATTTTCGTCGCCCGTCAGCATTTGCGCTTCGCTCAACATCGTGGGATCATTTTGAAAATCTCTGTACGACGTAGATTCTCCAACTACTTCCGATCTGAATCCGACTTCGAGGCGTTTTACTTCGCCGATATTTGCGAATTCGACAGTTTGAATCGGCCATGGCAATTTGAAGTGAAACCCAGGTCCTGTTGTTCGCGTATAGTGGCCAAAGGTCAGCAAAAGCCCTTCTTCGCCCGGTGCGACTGTATACGCTGGACCGCCGCGCACAAGCCAGAACACCAATAGCAGAAGCAGGAGCGGCCCAATAATTTTCGCAAGATTGGGCCGGAATTTTTTCATATCGAACCCGCCGCCACCCGCGCCGCCGTGGCGGATAATCTCCGGCTTGAAAGACTTTCGTTCACTCATTGTTCATAGACCTTCGCATAGAATGCATTAGGAGTCCGGGTACATGTCCGGGTGCTTACCGATATCAACGATACTGCACGCACAAACTACGTTAAGACCTTTCTTGCGCGCTTGATCGACAAGCTCCGCATCGTGCGACCCTGGATTAAAAAAAAGTTCGGAAGGCGCCTTTTCGCCAATTGCGTCCAGCATGGTTTTACCGATAGCCGGAGATACATACATGGAAACACGATCCACGGCGCCCGGCACATCCGCGAGGGTGGCATACGCCGGCACACCCTCGATCAGATCGGCCTTCGTATTGATGGGATAAACCGACCACCCTCCGTCGAGATACGCGCGTACGGCTTTATTTCCGAATTTACGCCGGTCCGCGGACGCGCCGACGATTGCTACCGTCTTGCCCATGTATTTTCTCCAGAATGCAGCCGCGCGATATTGTACTGAAGTGGCGCGCGAACTCCCAATTACCGGCAGCGCAAAGGCCAGTGGCAGTGTTCACGTCCACACCAGTATACTTCCCGCCTGCATGGCTGTGGGGGGAAACGTGGTGTCTAAACGTTCCGTCGTCGTTGTTGGCGCGCTGGGATTTGCCGTATTGGGCGTGTGCATGGCGGGCTGGTCATTCCAAAACGGCTACACCGCCGATGATCATTTCATGCGCGCACTGTTCAAGGGATTCCCCGGACTCGATGGTCTCGAACGCGCGAGCCTCGAGACGTTTTCATTTTCCAAGGGGAATTCCGCCGAAAACGAGTGGTTGCGCGACAAAGGCGTATTTCCATGGTGGGCGGTGTCGAGCGCGAAACTTTACTTCTTCCGGCCCGCAGCGTCTCTCACGCATTGGCTGGATTTTTACTTATGGGGAGACCGCGCCGCGCCGATGCACGCGCAGAATATCTTGTGGTACGCGTTATTGTGCGCCCTGGTATTTTTGCTGCTCGCGGAGCTGTTCGGATGCACCTATGTCGCGGTGATCGCGGCGTTTCTCTATGCCATGAATGAAACGAATGGCGCCGCGATAGGCTGGATTTCGAGCCGGAACACGCTGATGGTGGCGTGCGCGACGGTTGCGGTGCTGATTGCGCATCACCGGTGGCGGACTACGGGACAAGACCGCTGGGCCGTCGCTGCCGTCACGATGTTTGGGGTCGGATTGCTTTGTGGTGAAGGCGCCATCAGCGTCTGCTGCTACCTGTTCGCCTACGCTTTATTCCTGGACGCGCGCGCGTGGACCAAGCGCATCCAGCCTCTACTGCCTTATGTGGTAGTCAGCGTCGTCTATCTTGCGCTACACCGCCACTACGGTTTTGGTTCAGCGGGATCGGCGTGGTACACCGATCCGGGAGAAGACTTTTCAGGGTGGTTGCGATTGTTGAGCACAAATATTCCAATTTTGTTTTTCACGGAGCTGGTGGTTTGGCCCTCGCCGGTCCTGTCGGTCAGCCCTCCACATGTATACGCCTATTTCGCGATGATGCTCGCGGGAACGGCACTGATTCTTTTTCTGCTCACGCCCACGCTACGCGCCAGCCCTGTCGCGCGCTTTCTACTCCTCGGCGCGGTCTTGTCGCTCGTTCCGGTAAGTTCTGTGATAGCGCAACCGCGCGTGCTGACAATTTCATCGATTGGCGTAATGGCGGTTATCGCCCAGTTTATCTCCCATTGGATCAATGGGCGCCAATTTCAGCGGCTTCTTGTAATCGTGCTGGTATTGACGCTCGTAATCCGGGTGGCGGACGCATGGCTACGATTGGGCACGCTATTATTTCCGATTGCCGCGCTAATTTTGGCCGCATTGTTTTATTGCTGTTGCGGTTTGGCAAGAAAACAGACGATTGCCTGCCCCGCCGCCGGGGAACTCGAATACTTGCCGGAGCGCTATTTTGCGTGTGGATACTCGCACACGTAATCATCGCGCCGAACTCGATGTATTTGCAGACCAGAGTCCACGGATCAGCGGGACGCAAAATGGATGCTGCGTTTGCGACGCTGCCCTCGGACGACACCGTGCGGGACAAAACTCTGGTGGTGTTGCAGGCTCCGAACGATTTCACGAGCTATTATTTCACACTCATGCGCAGCGGCGACGCGTTGCCGCTTCCAGAACACACACGCGTGTTGTCGACCGGGCTTCACCCAATGACCATTGAGCGGCCCGGCGCGAACCGGCTGGTGTTGCGCACGACAGATGGATTTATTGCGCAACGCGACCTGAGCATCTATCGCAATCACAAGTATCCCATGCAAACGGGAGAAACAATCTCAATCACGGGGATGACCGCCGTCGTTACAAAAGCGGATATTCACGGATGGCCCATGGATGCGGTATTTACGTTCGATAAATCGCTCGACGACGAGTCCATTCTGTGGTACATCGGCACGATGGCTCCGGAACGGAATCCGAAGACCGGCCGGAAGTTGAAAGTCGAACGCTATTTCCCCGTGCCCGTCCCGGCAGTGGGAGAAACGCTATCCATTGACGACCTCCTGGCGCGCAGCGAGAAGTACAAGATGGCTGTAGCGGCCGCGGAGGCGCCGGGATGACGCCGCGATGGAAATCGCTGCTGCTGTTGCTGCTCGCAATCAGCAGCGCTGCCTGCTTCGCCCCCGCGATTCAGAATGGTTTCGTGGCGTTCGATGACGACGACTACGTGTACGCGAATACCGTCGTGAGCCAAGGTCTCTCCGTCTCGGGTATCCGTTGGGCATTTACGACCGGTCACGCGGCGAACTATCATCCAATCACATGGCTGACGCACATGGCCGATGTTTCTGTCTACGGGCTGCGCCCCGCGGGACATCACCTGACCAATATCATTCTGCATTCACTGAACGCGTGTCTCGTATTCCTTGCACTTGGACGAAGCACGGACGCGTGGGGACGCGCATGGATAGCCGCTTTGATTTTCGCGATGCATCCGCTGCACGTCGAATCCGTGGCGTGGGTATCAGAGCGGAAAGATTTACTCTGCGCATTGTTCATGCTCTCAGCCCTGTACATATATGGCGGCTATGTTAAAAACCGATCTTGGCCGGGGTATGCAATGTTGTTGACGGCCTTTGCACTCGCGCTGTTGTCGAAACCGATGGCGGTCACGTTGCCGTTTCTCCTGTTGGTTTTGGATTATTGGCCCTTCAACCGTTTCGCGAATCCGGCCCTTGGCGATACTTTGCCTTTGCGAGTCCGCCGGTTACTTCGTGAAAAGGTTCCTCTTTTCGTGTTGGCGGCGTGCTCTTCGTTCATTACGCTTATCGTGCAAGCGCGCGGGGGAGCAATGAACCCGCTCGACCATTTGCCGTTGGGTGCGCGACTGGGCAATGCAGAGGTCGCATACGCGCTGTACCTTTGGAAATTCGTTTGGCCCCTGCACCTCTCCCCCATTTACCCACATCAAGGTTCATCACTGGCTTACTGGAAAATTGTTCTTGCGTGCGTGACCCTCGTGTGCATCTCGGTGATCGCATGGCGCGCGCGCCGGCGCGCGCCCTTTGTTCTCGCTGGGTGGCTGTGGTTCATCGGGATGCTCGTACCCGTCATCGGCGTTGTGCAAGTCGGGTATGCCGCAATGGCGGACCGTTATATGTACCTGCCGATGACCGGTATCCTTATCGCCGTGGTTTGGGGTTTCGCACTGCTATATGAAGCTTACGCGACATATGCGATACGCGGCGCGATAATCGCCATCACCATTTTCGCGTTCGGAGTGTGTGCCTTTCTAACCCAACGCCAGGTCCGCGTATGGCATGACAGCGAATCGTTGTTCAAGCATGCGATAGCCGTCACAGAGGACAACGCCGAGGCATACGCGCACCTTGGCGTGGTTTATCTCGGCCAGAATAGACCGTCAGAAGCGATATCCGCATTGGAGTCCGCGACTTTGATCCGGCCAGAAATGAAACAGGGATGGACAAGTTTAGGCGTCGCGTACCGCATGGTGAATCGTTTGCCGGAGGCTATCGAGGCGCATAAGCGCGCGCTCAGCATCGATTCCAATGATGCAATGGTCCATTCAAATCTTGGATACGCTTACGCGCAGTCAGGGAACATTGAGCTGGCGGAAGAGCATTGGCGCGAAGCATTGCGGATCGATCCAGAGCACGAACCTGCGCGAAGAGGTCTGGCGAAGTATGGGGAGAATCTTGGATTTTAGATTTTGGATTAAATATAGCAACATGCTCGTGCTCGTAATCGTGTTCGGAATAGAATTCACTCTCTCGCTGTTAGCGATCAGCCCCGCTTGCGATTCTCCACTTCTTCAATCCTGTTGCGCGTGGCAAGACGCAGGGCCGTGCGGAACGTGCGCGGAAGATGGCGCGCGGCGAAGGCAATCAGTTTGCCGTGTCCGGTGATCGTCGCCTCAAACTGTCGACGATGGATTGCGTTGATCATCGCACGCGCGGCGCGCTCAGCTGGCATAACGAGAAACGATGGGGCCGGGTCTTTACGCTCGTCCTTGAATACGCCGTCGTTGTCCGTCCGCCGGATATTGCTTTCGACAAGACCCGGATTGATGCACGTCACCGAGATTCCCTTCGCCGCGAGGTCGTAGTGCAAACACTCCGCGAGCCCGCACACGGCAAATTTGCTCGCGCAATACGGCGCCGACGCGGGCATTCCGGCTCGACCCATGACACTCGATACTATGGCGAGACGGCCCTTGGTTTTTTCGAGGTGTGGCAAGCATGCATACACCGTATTAAGAACGCCGAAAAAGTTCGTGTCAAATTGCCGGCGGAAGTCAGCGGTGTTTAAACGCTCGAACGCGCCGCTAACGCCAAACCCCGCATTCGCAACTGCCACGTCGATTCCACCGAATTGTCCGGCGGCCGATGCGACCGCGGCGCAAACGCTGGCCTGATCCGTGACGTCGCAAGTCAGCGATACGGCCGTGCCTCCATTGGTTGTAATGGTAAGCGCGATTTCTTCCAATGCGCCGGCGCGGCGGGCCGCCAATGCGACCCGCGCGCCTTCGCGAGCAAATTCACGGGCAAGCGCCGCGCCGATACCTGAAGAAGCGCCGGTAACGAAAATGGCTTTTCCTTCAAATCGGGGGTGCACTGCGAACAGTTACAACGCGTTCGCGCCGGCTGTGGCGCAGGCGTGATCATTCTCGACTGTGGACCCGGAAACGCCAATGCCGCCGACCACCACGCCCTCTGAGTTGGTGAGGGGAACGCCGCCGGGGAACGTGATGAGGCCGCCGTTCGAGTGCTCGATGTTATAGAGCGAGCCGCCGGGTTGGCTGAGGTTGCCGATGGCGCCAGTCGGCATATCGAAGAATCGCGCGGTGCGCGCTTTTTTGATCGATATATCGATGCTGCCAATCCACGCGCCTTCCATTCGCGCAAACGCTTTGAGATTTGCGCCCACGTCCACCACCGCGATGTTCGACTTACACCCCAGTTCCTCGGCCTTTTTCTTTGCCGCCGCGACGGCGCGTTGGGCGCCATCAAGGCAAATGTCATTTGTCGCGAGACCCGTATACTTGCTGGACATGGAACACCTCCCTTTATGAATTCATTGGATTGATCGGTTGTGGACAACGCAAACACTACCAGCCCATGACTCATCCGTCAAGACTGCCGCGCGGCTTGTATCCCGCGGGTGAATTGGGCAGGATCATGCCTGAATCGGAGGCCCAATGAGCGAATCTGTCTGGACGATTGAGAACAAGACCGTAGTAATCACCGGCGCCAGCAGTGGCATTGGGGAAGCCACGGCCATCGAGTTGGCGCGCATGGGCGCGCACGTGGTGCTCATGTGCCGGGACAAAGGCAAGAGCGAGCAAACGCTTGCGGATATCCGTGAAGCGGTTCCAAACGCCCGAGCCGACGTTGTTCTTGCCAACTTCGCGTCGCAGCAAGACGTGCGGTCCGCGGCGCACGAAGTGCTCACGCGCTTCGATGCGGTTCACGTGCTGATCAACAACGCAGCAACTGTTCAGGGTAAACGCCACATCACTGATGACGGCATCGAAATGCAGTTTGCGGTGAACCATCTCGCGCCATTTCTGCTTACAAACCTTCTGTTGCCGCGAATCATACGGTCCGCGCCTGCGCGAATCGTGAACGTGTCTTCGGACATGCACCAGAATGCGCGGATCGAGTTCGACGACCTGCAGAGCGAGCGTTCTTATTCAGGCATGCGGGTGTACGGGAACACGAAGCTGGCCAACATTTTGTTTACATACCAACTCGCGCGAAGACTCGAAGGCGTGAACGTCACCGTGAATTGCCTGCACCCGGGTGTGGTCGCGACCGGCATCGCCCGCGACATGATGTTTCCGATCAACGTGCTCGCCAGGGCCGCCGGACTTTTTATGCTCTCCCCAGCGAATGGCGCACAGACATCCGTATTCCTGGCGGCTTCGCCGGAGGTGTCGGGTGTAACCGGGAAATACTTTGTGAAGAAGAGGGAGCGACCCTCCTCTCCGCTTTCCCATGATGCGGAAAGCGCGCGCAAACTGTGGGAAATCAGCGCCCGGATGACCGGGTTGCCGGAGAGTTGAAGCGCGGCGTGGCACGCCTTACGATCACGCCATTCAACACCGGTGGATCCCATGCCCGACAACACAGCCTTTGACCTGACGCGACGCGGCTTTCTGGCCACTGCCGGGGCGAGCGCGATCACGGCAGCCGCCAGACCTTGCCGGGTTGGCTCGTCTACGCGGCCACCGAACATTGTCTATCTGTTCAGCGATGAACATCGTTGGCAATCCATGTCGTTTACGGAGTTGCCGCAGGTACACACGCCAAACATGGCGCGGCTTGCAGAGGAAGGCGCGCAAAGCTCTCACTGCATCAGCAATTATCCCGTGTGCTCTCCGTATCGGGCGATATTGCTGACGGGACGTTGGCCGCATGAGACCGGCGTCATTGACAACGATCTTCCGTTGCGTTCGAGTGAGGTTACGCTCGGCACGGTATTTAAGGAGGCGGGATACCGCACGGGGTATATTGGCAAATGGCACCTCTGGGGTCCGCGCGCGGAGCCATTTGGATTCGACCATTCGCTGATATGGGACAAGACGAATATTCACTGGGATTCATCGGTGTACCATCCGGCGAACGGCGAACCCGTCACGCCCCGGGGATACAATGCGACGCTGATGACGGACCAGGCGTTGGATTTCATTGAGGTGAACCAGCACGATCCGTTCTTCCTGGTCGTTTCGTGGAACCCGCCGCATGCGACGTTCACTGATGCGCCGGAATCGAAGCAGGCGTTATACCCGCGGGACTATTTGCCGTATCGCCCTAATTGGCGCACGGGTGACGCGCCGGGCAACGACAGCGGAAACCAAAAGATTTTTAAGGATAACGGTTGGCCGCACTATGAGGGGTACCATGCCCATATCAGCGCAATCGATGATGAACTAGGGAGGGTCCTATTGAAGTTGGAGGAATTGGGGCTGCAAGAAAACACAATCGTGGTATACACATCCGATCACGGATCGCAATTCGGGTCGCATGGCGTCGGAGGTAAACGCCAGCCTTTCGACGAATCCATCAGGGTGCCTTTCTTGATCCGGTGGCCTGGACGGATTCCCGAGGGAGAAACGACCGATGCGCTTTTCGGGTCAATTGACATCATGCCCACGCTGTGCGCGCTAGCGAGCATCGACGTTCCGGAAACCTGCCGCGGTAATGATTTCTCCGGCCATTTTACCGGTAGCGGCGGCCCAAACTCCGAGTCGCAATTCATCATGCACATCGCTAAAGAAAAGGCGTCGGGCAAGAAGAACCATCCCGCGCCCATTTTTCGCGGCGTCCGCACACGGCGGCATACCTATTTTATGACCGACGACGGAACGCCCGTGCTGTTTGACAACCGAAGGGACCCGTATCAACTTGAGAATATCGCTAAATCGCGCCGCGCACGGCGCGTCCGCGAGGAGTGTGAAGCAATGACTCGCGCGTGGTTGCGAGAGGCGCACGATCCATTTGTTCTTCGCGGGGTCCGTGCATGATCCAACCGCGCAAGGACGAAACCGCACGGCTTCAGAACCTGATGGAAATGCTGCGGGAAATCAGCCGGGACCCGGACCCGGTCTCCTCCGTCACGCGGTTTCGCGGAACGTTCAGCAAGCTGTATGGCGACCGCGGAATGCTTTCCGTATCGCGGCGTGGCCTTGATGACGGGCTCTATCGCGTGGTGCGCATACTTCATCACCGGGACATCGACAAGGTGCAGTTTCCAAATATCGAGTTTGCCGGACCACAGGCGCCCATCCGATCCGGCGGCATCATTGGCGATGTCATCAATGACGATCTTCCGAAAGTAATTCGGGATTTAAACGTCGAGTATGATCCGGTAATGGGATTGCATCTCTCCCCGTACCGCATGCTGTTGGCTACACCAGTATTTGACGGCGGACGCGCGTTGAACTGGATGATTTTCCTGGGCACGAAACCAGACTCTTTCCGCACCGCCGACATTGAATCGCAGATTCTTCAGGCAAACCTGTTGGGTGGCATGACCAACAGCAAACGCGCGGCGAAGGAATTGTTCGAGGCAACCGCGCAAATTCATCACGAGGTCGATGAAATCGCGAGCATCCAGCGCGGACTATTACCATCGCCGCTGCCGGCGGTGCCAGGGGTCCAACTGTGCGCCGTACATGACAGTTTTGATCGCGCGGGCGGGGATTATTACGACGTGTTTCCCGTCGGTCTGCCGGAGGGCGCCGACACCGCGGACCATGCGGGCCCGTGGGGGATTATGATTGCGGACGCATCCGGGCACGGCCCGTCCGCGGCGGTTGTGGTCGCAATGCTATCGACGCTGTTGCACGCGCGCTCCCGCGCGACACAACATCCCGGAGAATTGCTCGGCTATCTGAATCGGCATTTGGCAAACAAGCCAATTCATGGTTCATTCGTTACGGCATTCCTGATGTTTTATGATCCGCGCGAGCGTGAAATGCAGTATGCATGCGCAGGCCACAATCCACCGCTATTGAATTCGGGCGGCACGGTGCAACATTTGGATGCGGTGGGAAGTTTTCCGTTGGGGATAGATCGCAACGCGCGCTATGAAAACGCAAAGGTGCAGTTGAAGTCTGGCGACACGATGCTGCTCTATACCGACGGCATAACGGAATTGCGGTCGTCCGATGGTGATTTTTTCGGCGAAGAACGGCTGGAAAGGGCGATGCTGCATGCGGCGCCGGGCGCAGACACGGTGATCGAAGCCGTGCGGGAGAGCATGCGAAACTATCAGATGGGGCTGCGGCCCGCGGATGATCAGACGATGCTCACGATGCATGTCTGTTAAGGTATATGGAACTCAATGAGTTTCAAGCGCGCTGTTAGAAAACATTTGTAATCTGGACCCAGAGCCAACGGACGATATACTGGACCCACCGCCGGAATTGAGGCCACGCGATATACAGCACGATAAGAATCGAGGCGATCCCCACCCAGCTCGTAAGGATGCGCCTCGTGTATCGCAATAGCGTCGAGAAAGTGCCGCGTGCCAATGACCACGCGCGCCGGCCCGCAGCGGTGAGCATCCACCCCAAATCACTTTCCGATACGATGCCCCGGCTGCGCCGGGCGAGCCCGTCGGGCGAGCAATCGAGAATCATTAGTGTTTGGCCGACCTGGACCATGCCGCCGCTGCGCACAACGCGCGAGCGAAGTGTGCCCGTGGGCCGGCCATCGACGTAGATGGGCCGGTCCCGCACTTTGCGGATGCGGTATCCGTCAGAGACAACTGTGACCAATGCGTGAAGGTCCTCGATGCCCTTGTCGAGCCGCAACGCGACGGTGCAGCCGCTGTCATGCCCGACATGGAACGGCGCGCGGACAATGGGAAACTCCGAGCCGTCTTCCGGGCCGTTGACGACGACAAAGCAGTCGGCTTGACCTGCGGCCCTCATGCGTTCACCAAACCTTTCGGCACGAGAGTTTCACCTTTGCGAAAAACCAGCTCTTCGTTTTCAACAAGCACTTCGATTGTATCGCCTTTTGCGAAGCGGCCCGCGATCAGCATTGCGCTGATGGGATTCATGACCAGGCGTTCGACCGTACGGCGCAATTCGCGCGCGCCAAAATCGGGATTGTACCCGCGAGCCGCGAGATGCTCATAGGCCCCCTGAAACACGCGCAGGCGAATGCCGTGTTCGTGCAGGCGTTTGTTCATTTCACCGAGCGTAATCCGGAGCATGGTCCGGATGTCCTCGAAGAGCAGCGAATAGAATGGGACGATTTCGTCAACGCGATTGATGAACTCAGGCCGGAAATGATTGCGCAGGGTAGCCATCAGCGCATCGTCTTCCGTAAGCTCGGTATTGCGGTGGAGCAAATCGGCGCCGATATTGGACGTAAAGATGATAATACAGTTGCGGAAATTCACGTTCCGTCCCCGTGAGTCCTTGAGTCTGCCTTCGTCGAGAATGGGTAGAAACACATCGAAAATGCGGCGGTGCGCTTTCTCGATTTCGTCGAAAAGGATGATTGAAAATGGCGCATTGCGGACTGCCTGGGATAGCCGCCCTTCTTCTTCGCTGCCGGCGTAGCCCGGCGGGGCGCCAAGCAGGCGCGAGACCGAATGTTCTTCCACATATTCAGACATATCGAATGTCGTGAGATGTTTCGACGAGCCGTAGAGCATGTCGGCGAGTGTTTTTGCGAGTTGGGTCTTTCCCACGCCGGTAGGTCCAAGGTACAACATGACGGCTTCGGGCCTGTTCGGGTCCGCGAGCCCGGCGCGTGCTTTCTTAACGGCGGCAACCGTTTTATCGACGGCATCATCCTGGCCGATGATGCGTTTGCGCAACCGGCGGTCGAGATCGGTGAGCCGGACGCGCTCATCCTGCGTGATTTCTTCGATGGGTATGCCGGTCATCCGGCTGACTACTTTTCGCACGTCATGCGGCGTAACCTTCTCGGCGAGGGGTTGGGCCGAATCGCTGTCGAAAGCAGCCGGCATACTTTTTGCCGCGAAGGCTTTCAACCGGTATCGCGCGCATGCCTGGTCGAGTACATCAATTGCCTTGTCCGGAAGCTGACGGTTTGGCATGTACCGTTCCGACAAGGAGATCGACGCGTGCATGGCCTTCCGGCTGATTCGGACGCCATGATGGTGTTGGAATCCCGCGCGCAGATGGTTCAACACTTCCCACGTCGCCGCGGGCGATAGCTCATCAATGCGCAGCATCTGGAACCTGCGCTCGATGGCGGGGTCTTTTTCAATAAACTTCCGGTATTCCTGCAGCGTGGTGGCGCCGATGCATCGCAGTTCGCCCCGCGCCAAGGCCGGCTTCAACAAATTCGCGAGGTCGGCCGATCCTCCTTCGACGTTTCCCGCGCCCATGATGAGATGGATTTCATCGATGAAGAGAACAGTCGAAGGGTCTTGCCGCAACTCTTCCAGGAGCCCCAGCAGTTTTTCCTCAAACGCGCCGCGGTATTGCGTCCCTGCGACGAGCGCGGCCATGTTTAGCTCAAGAAATCTTGTTCCGCCGAGAATACCGCCGCCGTTGCGGCCCCGAAACGCCGCAAGCGCGAGGCCCTCTACAATGTGGGTCTTCCCCACGCCGGCTTCGCCAACGAGAATAACGTTATTCTTCGTTTTTCGTGAAAGTATCTCAGTGATGGAGACAATGTCCTGCTCGCGGCCAATGGCCTTTTCAAGCGACCCGACCGCCGCAGCTTCACTGAGATCGCGGGTTAACGCATCCAGGACCGAGGCGCCGTTGGTGTGAGCGTTCGCGTCGTCACCCATTAGAAGATCCGGCAGCTCGCGCGAATCGGCCTGCCGTTGCGCGAGCGCTTTCGCTGGTTTGGCCGCCGGTGCGACGGACACAACCGCGGGCTTCCCCCGGCTGCCGCGCATGAGCTCGGTGCGCAACAACGCGATCATCTCGCCGCGGGGCAGGAGGAGCCGGTCAAACGCGCGGGACGGCGCGGCATGGGCGTCCGCCAAGATGGCCAACAAGAGATGGCCGGCGCCTGCATTTCCGCTGCTCAGGCGCTGCCCCAGTTTGGCCGCTTGCGTCGCGACTGCCGCGCACCGTGGCGTGTAAAAGACTTCGGGATGCGCGAGCGGCATGTCGCCTTTCCACCGCTCCCGGGTCATCTCGTGGGACGCGGCGCGCATGGCGGCGATATACTTGCTCACAAAACTGTGCGGCAGTAAATCGGACTTGATGAGGATGCTTTCAAACAGGTGCTCTACGCCGACGTACATCTGGCCGCGTCGTAAACTGATAGCTGTTGCGTCATCCAGAAGCGCGTTGACTTCCTGGGATACGGGGACCTGCACTTGTGAGGTGTATCCTACTTCGCGGCGCCGCCGCCACGGTTGCATATTGCCGGCAACGACACCCGGAATTCCAACCCGTGGGTGGTTGCGCGCTCATAGTAATACATGGACAGCGGGCGTCTACGCAACTGCGGCGAGAAATCAGGGCAATCGCGCTTAAATCCCAGGTACTTGCGTGAGGCCAAGAAAAGCGCCACTGCCGATGTGTGCTCGGAGGCGTTGCGCAAATTCCGCGCGGAGCGCCTTGGAGTGCGGCGGCGAGTAGCTGCCGCTTTTCATTTCCTGGCAAAATCGCTTCGCAATTAAACGCGATTGATTTGGTTTCGGTTCACGTGCGCATGAAGCTTGCGAATTTATTCAGGCATCCGGTTATCCGAAGTGAAAGCGGCGCTGACACGCCGCAGTCCAAGGCGCTGCGCGCGGCCAAATGACGTATAGTCCGCAATTAAGCGTGATTGTCCTGGGCGAGAAATGGTGAAAAGTCTACGGAAAGATGTAGTAGGGACTAATTAACGTACACGCTGCGGCGGAACCGTTGAAGCTTTTAAGGAATGGCTTCTTCGCGGGTCTCGTACCAGTGACGCCAAGCCGCGGCATTGTTCTTGATCCAATCCAGGACAGCGTCACGGCCGAGGTCATGACCGGCTTTCTCGGATTCAATCCACTTGTGCCGTTCGATTTCGGCGCGCTGTTCTTCAAGTAACTGGCGTTGACGGCCTTCGCGCCAACGGACTGCGTAATTCGCGCACCAATCGCGTTGGGCCTCAGCCACATTCACTTCAAACCCACGCTCGTCGCACAAGTTCTGACGGTGGCATTCGACAGCCTGCCGTTCCGCATGGGTTAACTTGTCAGTCATCACACTTGCCCTCGGTTCCAGCCTATCCGACTGGACTCCGGCGGCTTAGAAGCCGCCCCACTTCCCCGAACCGTAGGAAGATGTTACCACAAGTGGGCAGTTTGTCCAGAGGATTTTGGAACTTTTCACCGAATCTGTCTTCTATCTATTCTACAACCTGATCTTTGGTTTCCTTACAACAGGACGGAATTTCGCGGCCAACTATTCATATGTATTCATAAAGCCTTGTACTGCTTATAGATATGCAAATTGCGATTCTGGGCTCAATTGACAAAATTAACACGCTGAAATCAAAGCCACTCTTGTCAAGGTGTGTTCATTTGGCAGTGTGTCGGGCATGTCCATTATTTTTGACAGGACATGATCCGAGTTGTCTGGCCAGTATCCCGGTAAAACGCGTTGCAATGACGTAGTTCGCCTCGCATAATGCGGATACGAAGGAGGACATTGTCGTGCAGGAAACAGCAGTCGAACGCGTATACCCTTGGAAAGACACTATCGACGGGCATGAGATCACCTTTGATTTGATGCGGCGGGAGGATCGCGACGGGCTGGTTGAATTTGCCCAATCGCTGCATCCCGACGACCTCATGTTTTTGCGTCTGGACATTACGCAACCAGAAGTCATTGATGACTGGCTGAAGAATATTGAAGAGGGAAGGACGCTAACCGTACTTGCCCGAGACGCGGGCCGAATTATCGCGTATGGCACGCTGCACTACAATGAAACATGGTGGACGCGGCATCTGGGCCAGATTCGAATTCTGGTCGAGGGTGAACGCCGTAAATTGGGCATCGGACGCAAACTCGCCGTGGAGCTGTTCCAGCTTGCGCGCGAGAAAAAACTGCACCGCCTCTTCGTTCAACTCGCGGCCGATCAACCCCGGGTCCGCCAGTTGTTCGAAGACCTCGGATTCCGGGCCGAAGCGCTGCTAACCGATTGGGTCATCGACCGGGACAACCGCACGCACGATTTGCTGATCATGTCGCATCACGTCGGCGATTTTAGTTAGTGAGGCTGTCTTTGTAAATCTGCTCAGGATTGGAGCGGAAGTTATTCCAGCGAGACGCGGTCAAACGACATTCCGTCGCAATAATTGACGAAATTCTCGCGAGTTCTCGCAACCCAATCGAAAACCAGTCGACGGACTGGCAGCGTTGAGTTTCAGGATTTACCGCGGATTAAAAATCATGCTTAAGGAAGCTGCCATGTCCAGCCTTGCAGTTGAAGGGCATCGATCACGTTCATAATCGAACATGCGACCGTCTTTTCCCCATTTCCTCCGATAACAATTCCAACGATCACATTGTTTGGTCCTACTACCAATGCGCCGCTATCGCCCTTCGCACTGATACTCTCCTTGGTGATAAAAACATCGTTAAACGTATGGCCTTCACAATTAATCGTTTGTGAAATCTTTTCAATGACGGATGACTTTACAAGGGTAGTTGCACCACTTTTTTTTACTTTCATATCCTTGACCGGTGAGGCAGGATTACCCTGTTTTCCTATACCATCGATCGTGTCTGTTATGTTTTCGGGGTCACCAATATCAGGATCGTAAACCTCAGCGATTCCGGCGTCGCATTTGCTATTGGCAGGCGTCGTCCACGGCGCGGCCGTTTTAACGATGGTAGCAAAATCTGGTCCGCTCTTTGGCTGCGAAATTCTGTCCCCGATCCCATGTGTTCCGAATTCATCGAGAACATGCGCGCTCGATATTAAATGTCGTTCGTTAGTTGTGCTTATTACAACGCCTCCAAGGGTGCCCAGGCTTCCGCTACCCGTTGGGCTTATGCAATTGCCGCCTCGCACAGGCCGTTGGTGGAAGCAGTTGCCCTGTTGAAAGGTAAATAGCGGGGTTTGGATTGTGAAGGTTGGAATATCGTATTGCTCGCCCAAGAGCGTCACTGAAACTGATTTGGGAATCGATTTTAGGGGATAGCCGGGCTCCAACATGAACGTTACAAATACTTTTTGGGCTGCGTCATCGACGTCGACTCCCAGACCATGTACGCCTTTAATCAGATTATCGCTTTCGGAAAATTGGACAAATAGTTCTGGTGCAAGAGCCAAAAGTTCTAAAAAAGGGTCAGAGTATGGTGGAAGAATCATGATTTTATTATCCTCTTTGTACGGCATCCGCAATTTTAAAATTTTAGCAAGGATCACTCATGGCCGAGCAACCCCCTCCGGAGACCTGCTCACAGTAGTCCGCCATTTGCGCCAATTCAGTATTGCACACCCCATTCAGACAGCATTTCCTGTTTCCACCTTGATTAAAGACGTACGGCGCTGGGAGAAATGCCGGTGGCGGGCCACCCCGAGGGTTTACTGTATGTTTCCGATTACGGTTAGGGCGAAGCACGCCCAGGTCTTTCGCGACCTGCAAAATTGAAAATGTTTGCGGTGCCTGTTGCACAACGACAGCAGCTTTTTGGCAAAATAGTTTGCCAAACGTCATGCTTCTAAGAGGCTTGAGGACGTTATCTTCCGGATCGGGGAACGGATGGTCCCATAGGGACAAAGAATTGTATGGCTGCATACCGAAAAGGTATCGCAGCCGATCTGCATCTCCGACAGCTATTCCAACGTGGCTGAGTGGGATGTACACACCACTTTGCCGCAACACATTCAGCAAGGTCCCGTCGGTCGCTTCGTCATGATTGTCGGCCACATGTTCCCGGCTGACCATGAGCTCTTCCATTGTTCGAGACAGCCACGGCCTATCGGTGCCGTTGATCGCAGCAATAGCATCTCGCGCAAATCCCGGTAAAATAAATTTTTTTGTCACCGAGAGGGGTTTATCTATGGTGTCTCTGGCAGCGTTCAACCGCGCAGCGATGAGTTCCGTCAAGACGTCGCGTAGCGGTTTACAATAGATATCTCCCAAAGTCCAAGGTCGCCCAACGTCGTCGTTGTTCGCCATAAACTGGGCCAGCCGGCAATTCGGCCCCGCTTCTTTTGCGTATTTCATTTCATAAGCCATGCATTTCCCTTTCCTTTTACAGACGCTATCTTGTCAATGGCAATTCCTATGCAGGATTCATCCTCAGCGTGATCTTACGGGGCTGAAATTCTCCCCGGTTAACATCCAGAACGAGTTGCTTGTTAGCATCACTCCCAGTTGTTTCCACTAAACTTTCGCCGATGCGCTCAAAGATTGAGTGGTCAATAATCGGAATTGCGTTCTGCGCCGTTACCCAGTCTCCCGTGGCTAATCCGAAGGCAGCCAATTGTTCCTTAAAATGTTCGTTATCATTTTCACCAATCCATACCCCGTTCAACGAGTCCGGATTTGCTGTTTGTGCGCCAATTTCGGATGAGTATTGCTGATGCCTGATAAAAGCCTCTGGCTGCCATTGCGCCATGTCGCGCTGATTAGTGGAAAAGAACTCTTGTGTCAGTTGGCGGTCTAGATTTCGAGCAATGGTTTCCGTGACGGGCGCGACCAATCGGCATTGCAATGTGCGAGCAACGCCATGACGATTGAATTTGAATTCGACTCCGTGGGGCCCATCGGGTTTCCGTGCCAAGTCCGATGCCATTGTGGCGAATTCAGATGAATTGATTGGCGCGCCATTTAGCGCGACAAGTTCATCGTGCCGTTGGAAGCAAAGCCGTGCAAGGGCGTTGTACACCTCGCCAGTGACGGGTAAAGTCGCGTTTTGCTCCCCATGGACCGCGTCCGTAAGCATGAGAAGCGCTTTCGAAATGATTTCCGGGGTGGAAGCGACTACAACCGCAGGAAATGTTGAAGGAGGTTCAATTGGGTTTGCAACTTGATCGCGGCGCATCAATGCCAGCATCTCACTGTCCAGCATCTTTCGAGAACCGGTCGGCGGCATGGATTTCCAACTTAACGGGGTAAACTCATAGACGGTCCCAGAAACTGAGGCGGCAAGAAACGATGACGAATCTCCTACAAATGAACCGTCGATGAGATAGTCGGAGCTGTTTGCGAACGCCAATTCACTACCAGTGGAAGCAGATACAACGCGGACTCCCACCTGAGACGCCAGGAAGAGCCGTGAACTGTCTTTGGAGAAGGAAATGGCACGCACGTTTTCGGGCCCGTTAATTGTTCTGAATTCGTCTCCATTCTGAACGTCCCAGAGACGAACCGGTTGCTGATCTCCAGACGTCGCTAGCAATGCCCCATCATTGCTGAACGCCACGCAGAAGACTGCGCCGCCTTTGCACTTGAAAGTACGGAGTTCCCGCCCGGTCGCTGCTTCCCACAACTTAACCGTACCGTCTTCCGACGCCGTAGCAATCAGATTGCCTGCGGTATTGAACGCGACGTCTTGTATCGTATCGGTGTGTCCCGTGAACGAACGAATTTGCAACCCGGTTTGTGCATCCCACAATCGGGCTGTATTGTCCCATGAGCCGCTGAGAACATGGGCGCCGTCTGGGCTAAAACTGACGCACCTCACACCGCCATCATGCCCGGTAAATTTGGAAACTATTTGTTGGGTTTCAATGTCCCAGACCATCGGCGTAAACTCGTCGAGTACCGCGACGACACGTTTGCCGTCAGGGCTGAACGACGCGTCGATTCCACCATTGAAGGCGTAGCTGGCGAACTCGGCGACGATTGCTCCGTCTTTTACCCGGCGTATTTCCATTGTCCTATTGGCGAGAACAATTGCCGCAAGCTGTCCATCCGGCGAAGTCGAAAGTTTTTTAATAGGCCATTCATAGGATGCTAAAACGCGCTGGCCGGGTGAGGCTTTTGATTCCCAAACCTTAACGGACTGATCGAATGCGGCGGAAACAATACGGTTGCCATCGGGGCTGAAATCCGCCGTTAACAAATAGTCCGCATGCCCCTGCAGGGTGTTAGTCAGATTACCAGAAGCGGTATTCCAAACCTTCAAGGCGCCATCGCGCGACATTGTTAAGATAAATTCGTTCGTGGAGCTATACCGCGCCGCCGCAACGGACTGCCCATGATCGAGTGTCAGTACGGTCTTTCCTGTATCAATCTCCGTTATTTTCGCAAAGCTGTCATCAGAACTGGTGAGCAAGTGAGAACCATTTTGAGAGAATTGAACGCTTCTGATGAACCCGGTGTGAAGTCGGTATTTGCGGGTCGTTCCAGCCGGCACATCGACGAGTACAATGTCTGTGCCGTCGGCCACAGCGAGTGTTTGTCCATCATAACTTAATGCCGGGTCTGTGCCTTGGATTGACAAGACCTTTGAGTTATCCGATGAATTCCAGATCGTAACAACTCGTCGATACGCTTCGGTTTCGCCTTCAAAATTTGGATCGGCGCCGCAGGAAACCAGAAATTTTCCGTCCGCGCTGAAATACGCGACACTGGCTCCCTCTGAAACGTCCTCTATTGCGCCGATTTGGGCGCCAGTCGTGCAATCCCAAACCCTTATGCTTCCGTCGTTTGAAGTCGACACAAGCCGGGTACTATCGGGACCAACATCGAACGATGAAACCAGCTCACGATGACCCACCATGCGGACCAGCAGCTTCCCCGTCTGGGTGTCCCATATTCGAATGATATTATCCTGGCCGGCTCCAACGATTTTAGTTCCATTGTTGAAATAGCGATGCGCACGAATTCGTGCGGCTTCCTCTGTTATTTCAAAGGTTTTCTTCCCCGTTTCTGCGTCCCAAATTTCGATTGGCTTATTTCGGGATATAGTCGCAATGCGAGTTCCGTCCGGGCTGTACGCGGCGCCGACGCAATCATCGAGCGTGAACTTTTCGAGGTAACATCTATTGAGCAGGTATCCCCATTCCCAATTGCGCAGGCCGGGATTGGTGGCCCAGAGTGTTTCGCGGGCGAGTTTGTAGTTATTCTGGCCCATGTACGACTGGACCAGATGCACTTGATTGGCGTAGTTTTCGTCCTCGGCGCGGGCGTGTTCGCGAACAGCGATGTTTCTCGCATTGGAGACATTCACATATGAATACACCCCGAGCCCAAGCAGCGCGAGCACAAACGCGGCCACAGTGTTGACCATCGTGCGGTGGCGCTGGTAGTAGCGGCGG
>JAWXCN010000030.1:0-6223 GCA_034408725.1 Candidatus Hydrogenedentota bacterium | reverse complement strand
CGTTGAAGCCGAGCGCGCAGTCGGCGAGAAAGCCATCGCCAAGCATACGGGCGAACTTTCGAGGCTCCCCGAAGCGCGGCCGTATTTACGCGCGTCAGCGGCGATGTTCGGCATGTTGTCCGCAACGATGCACATCGATGAGGCAATCGCAATCGCGAGAAAAATCCTCGTCATGGACCCTTTGTATCCACCAGAAATACGAGTCCGGCTTGTCGCGTTGCTGCTAACTTCGCGTCAGTTGGGCGTCGCTTTTGAAGAGCTTTCGTTGTGCGATCAGGACCGCGCGGAGACCGCGTGGGCAATCATTCTCGCGAGACATCTTTCTGGCGATTTGAAAGGCGCATCGAACAAACTCCGCGAAGCAAAAAAGAAATTTCCTCTCGTGGCCGGGCTTATTCTGGATAAATCGGCGGAGGACTCCATGCCGGAAGAACTTTCGGACGAGGAGTATAGTGCCCTGCAATGTGCCATAATACTTGGCGACGCCTGGCGCGGCAGCCCCAAGTCGATGCAGTGGTTGGCGGAAAAGGTGGGCGCCTGACCGATGTTGCGCGATTCGTATCCGTTCTATCTGGCCAACAAAGCGGCCGCGCCAAACCACGCGCTGGAAGTCACCAACAAGTACACGGGCGAAGTCGCCACCCGCGTCGCCCAGGCCAGCGCACAGGACATAGACCACGCGATCGCGAAAGCCGTGGACGCCTCCGGCCCAATGCGCGCGCTGGCGTCCTACCAGCGCCGCGACGTGCTCATGCATTGCGTCACGCGATTAACCGGGCGCGCCGATGAACTCGCACTCGCCCTGTGCATCGAAGCAGGCAAACCTATCAAGGACAGCCGGGGCGAAGTTACGCGGCTGATCGACACCTTCCGCACCGCCGCCGAGGAAGCGACGCGCATTCACGGCGAAGTGATGCCGATGGACATCGGCGCGCGCGCAAAAAATTATACCGGCATGTGGAAGCGCGTGCCCATTGGCCCGTGTTCGTTCATCTCGCCCTTCAACTTTCCGCTGAACCTCGTCGCACACAAAATCGCGCCCGCGCTCGCCGTCGGTTGTCCATTCGTCCTGAAACCCGCGAGCCGCACGCCCATCGGCGCAATCCTCATCGGCGAAGTCCTCGCGGAAACGGACCTGCCCGAGGGCGCGTTCTCCATACTGCCGTGCGCGCGGAATGCCGCGGACCAACTCACGACCGACCCGCGCATCAAATTACTCAGCTTTACCGGCTCGCCCGAGGCCGGGTGGAACATGAAAAACCGCGCGGGCAAGAAAAAAGTCGTGCTGGAACTCGGGGGCAACGCCGCCTGCATCGTCGACTCCGATTGGGACATCGACGACGCCGTCGCCCGCATCGTGTTTGGCGCGTACTACCAATTCGGTCAAAGTTGCATCAGCGTGCAGCGCATCCTTGCGCATGAATCAATCTACACCGCATTGCGCGACAAACTCGTTGCCGCCGTACGCGCTCTCGTAGCCGGCGATCCGCGCGACGAAGTCACGTTTATCGGGCCAATCATTTCCGAAGATGCCGCCAAACGCATCGAAGCCTGGATCGCGTCCGCGAAGGACAAGGGCGCGCGCGTGTTGTGCGGCGGAGCGCGCAACGGCGTGATGATTTCCCCCGCGCTTCTCGAGAATGTTCCGCATGACCAACCCCTGTGGTCTCAAGAAGTCTTTGGGCCCGTCGCGTGCATCGAACCATTTTCCGATTTCGATGACGCCTTGCGCACGGCAAACGACAGCGAGTACGGTTTGCAGGCTGGTGTGTTCACGCGCGACCTGTACAAAGCGCAACGCGCATGGGACACGCTTGAAGTCGGCGCCGTCATTATTGGCGATGTACCCTCATGGCGCGTCGACAACATGCCCTACGGCGGCGTCAAAAATAGTGGATTCGGCCGCGAGGGCATTCGTTTCGCAATGGAAGACATGACCGAACTTCGGCTGATGGCCGTGCGGACGCCGTGAAGCCAATGGCAATGCTCGTAATCAGTTGCAGCCTGAACCCTGATAGCCGCAGCCGCGTGCTTGCGCGCGCCGCTTATGTCGCCATCGAAAAGATGGGGATCGACGCGGAGTTCATCGATATTCGCGAATACCCGATGATTCCGTGCGACGGCGGCGCGGCATACCGCGATCCAAACGCGTGCATCCTCGCGCAACGGATTGCGGACGCTGACGGCATTCTCGTTGCCTGTCCCGTGTACAACTACTCGGTAAGCTCGACGCTGAAAAATTTGATCGAGCTGACGGGCGAAGCATGGCGCGAAAAAGTCGTCGCGATCATGTGCGCCGCGGGCGGCCCGGCAAGTTACATGGCGCACATGGGAATCGCAAACAGCCTCATGATGGATTTCCGCAGCGTAATCGTGCCCCGATTCCTTCACTGCAGCGAGCTCGATGTCACGCCCGACCGGATCGCCAGCACCGAAACGCAGCGGCGCCTCGACGAAGTTGTCGCGCTGTTCACGCGCATGGCCCGCGCGCTCAGCCCGCTGCCCGAGGGCGCCGGCCCTTCGGCTTAGCGGATTTCGACTGCGACGCCGCGCGCAACTTGCGCACCGCGCGCCCGATAGCGCGGTACACCGAACTCGCATTCGTACCGGTGCGATCTCCGACTTCGCGAAAGGTCAGTCCCTCGAAATAGTACAACTCGAGGCAGCGCCGCTCCCGTACCGTTAACCGCCGGCCCATCGCGCGCCTCACCCAGGCAAGCATCTTGGCTTTTTCCTCGCCCCAGCGCAGTCCCGCCTCGATTTCCTCCGGCGTTTCGTACCAGGCCGCCTCGGTAACATTGTGCATCCCGATGATCGTAGGGCTGACGACAAGCTCGAATCGTCGCGCGCGGCTTCTTTCGCTCATGTGCGGCTCCTCTCGTGGTGGTTGTGTGACCACGAGAGTAGGCGGCATTGGGAAAAAACAATTTTGCGCGGGATGTATTTTCAGGGTGATTACGCTGCGCCGGCCTGTCTGCATGCGCGCAGCATCAGCGAAGAAATCGCGCAGCCCCAGCAAAAGCCCGCTTAGAGTCACCCCACCATGCCGAACCTTCACCCGCTCTTCCCTGTCCGTGTCAGTCCGTGTTCGTCAGTGCCAGTCCGTGTCTCCCCAGCCTAACCACGCCCCAGCGCACGCGCATGAATCTGTGTCACCAAATCCGACGCATGCTGTTCCGCGCGCCGCCCTTCCGCCACAAGCTGTTCCCCGGCCTCGGCATCCCCTGCCTTGACACGCTCTTCGCCGTAGGCGATGCAGCGGCGGCCGTATTCGCGCCAGAGCTCGGGCTTTATCGGGTAGATTTCGGTGCATTGCTTAAACGATTCGATGGCACGATCGTAGTAGTCGTGTTGTTTTACCCCCGGTTCGAGCGCCGCGCGCTCCCACAACGTCCTGCCCAACACGTCGTGATACGCCACCTGGATCGGACTGCGCCGTTTGCATTCCTCCGACCATCTAATCGCCTCGTCCGCCGCGGCGATCTTTTGTTCGCGGTCCGGCGTAAACTCGCGCAGCTTGTCGTACCATTGAATGATATGTCCGCTCACATCCGGGTCGTAGGGGTACACGCGGTCCGCGTCGATGCACTTCTCGATCCATCGCGGCATCGCGCGCAACGCCGCCGCGCGCGCGGCGGCCATGTCCGGCGGCATGACAAGTCGCGCATCCGGCGGAACGGCTTCGCCGGGCCGCAACGTGCGCAGGCTCGTGCCGGCCGCATTGGTGGGCACATAAATGCGGCCAATGCTCTCGCGTTCTTTTTGGTCTTCGATCAGCATGGCCACAGTCTGGTCGTACATCGCGAAGTCTTTTGTCGTGTCCCGTTTCACCTGTGGATCGAGAATCAACGACGCGGTCTCAAGCCGGACATTGCGCGTCACCTCCCTCCCAACGACGACATCTACGTGGTTCACGCGATCACCCGCGTACCGAGACCACAGCGCGAGGACAAGGATGACTACGGCAATGGTGATCGCGCGTGCGCGCGATACGGGAATCCCGCCCGGACGCACCGCGAAGTTCAATCCCGCAAACACAAACGCCAGCGCCGCCAGGCTCGGGTTGTAGAAGTTAAAGTCGACAAAGGAATGAAACAAGAACCCCGTCACGCTCGCGAGAAGCCCCGCGCGAAACCAGCGTTCGGAGCGATCTGCTTCCGACAATACGCCGCGTCCAATTACGATGACGAAATATGCCCAGAACGCCAGCAACGCCAATAGACCAAATGCGCCCGTTTCGGCCGCGGTTTGCAGGTAATCGTTGTGCGCGGGTTTCACGTCGCCCGCGCCAATGAGTTGGTACATTGGATACGCCGTGCCGAAGTTTCCGAGCCCCACGCCGGTGAGCGGGTGGGACGCGAACATTTTCAACCCGGAAATCCAATATCCAAAGCGCAAGAACGCCGTGTTCGGATCGACCATCGCCTCGAACGAAGGGCTTACGCCTTCGATGCTCAGCATGTGCTTCGGCGGCGCGGAAACCTCTTGCGCGTGTGCTTGGGCGTGCGAGGCCATCGTTAGCGGCAACACCAGCGCCGCAATAACAACCGCGGCGGCGGTGGCATTGGCCCCGGCACGCGCGATTCCGCCCTTTTTAAAAAACATGAGGCCGGCGAGCATGGCCAATGCGCCCACGGTCGCCAAAATTCCACCGCGCGAATACGTCGCGCCAAGGCCATAGACCATCACGATGCCAAACACCGCGGTGCTCCACATCGCGGCTGTTGTCCACATGCGCGCGGGTCCGTGTTTGCTGGCGTAGAGAAACGCCGCGACGGTCACCGTCATCGGAATGGCGACGGTATAGGCGATCCACGAAACCATGTAGTCCGACCATTGCGCGCGTTCGCCGTACGCGAAAATAAAGTACACGTAGTACGCAATATACGTGACAATAAAAATGCTGATTCCAAGTACAATCGTGGAAATGAGCACACGCCAGCGAAATGCCATCTCCGCGGGACTGCGCGCAGGCTGTTTATCCGGCAAGGCCATGCTTCGCAGCCGGTGATAGAGCGCGATACATGTGCCAATGGCAAATGGAATGCCCACCAGCACCCAGCACGCCAACGCATTGGCGAATAAAAGCGAACCCGACGCGCGATTGCTTTCGAGGCGCGAACTTAGTTCCGGCGTGATGACGTTGGTCTTGAAAAACCGCTGCACCATGCTCGGGTCTTCCATGATCAATGCACGAGTGCGCGGCATGATGTAGTTCACGTGCAACACGCCATAAAACGCTTCGGCGACGGAGGTCAGCACAAAAAAAGCCAGCACGATTGCAATCGACGTGCGTGACCGCAGCCCGTTCGTAACCACCGCGAACAACATCAGGTAACCGGCCCAATTGATCAGCGCGCGATACGTCGCGTTATATTGCACGGTAAATGGCGCGGTACACAGCGCGACAAACACGAACATGCTCAGCAGCGCAATCGGCGTTACATACCGGACCTGCATGCGCCCGACCAGCACCAGCACGGCCCAAAGCGCGGCAAGCGCCGCGCAGGCCCACGTAAAGGTCACGTTATATTCCGCGTATGTAATCCCGTCGTACCAGGGACGCAGGAAAATGATAATTCCCACGCCGAATGCGAGCGCGAGTTCGTCAACCGGCGGCAACACGCGCGGCGTTTCGGATTTGCTCACCGTTGCGCGTCCCCATGGTTGCCGGAGTTCATGAGTAACACGATCAACAGATAGAGCCCCAGCGCCTGCGCCATCACAATCAGCGTGCCCGTAAAATCGACATGCGGCAACAGCGCCGCGCCAAGCCCAGTCACCGCGCCGACGAGATAGATAAACTCGACCGCCTGCCGCGGCGTCATGCCAATCGACACGAGCCGGTGCGAGAAGTGCCTTTTATCGCCTTTCATAATCGACTCGCCGTTGCGCCACCGGATGTACACCACGCTGATGGTGTCGAAGATCGGGACGCTCAACGCCAGCACCGGCGCAACCAGCGCAACACGCGAGGGCGTCGCGCTGGCGGAATAAAATGTTCCCAGCACCGCAACCGTCGCAAGGATATACCCGCAAAACATCGCGCCGGCGTCGCCCATGTAAATGCGCGCGGGACTGAAATTGTGGTAGAGAAATCCCGCGACCGATCCCGCGAACACCATCAACAGCACGCATACAAAAGTCTGGTTGCTCGGAAGTACGCACGCAAAAAACGACAGCGCTGCAATAGCCGAAACGCCCGCGCTAAGCCCGTCCATGT
>JAWXCN010000029.1:0-9522 GCA_034408725.1 Candidatus Hydrogenedentota bacterium | reverse complement strand
CACTGCGTCGGAATCGATGTCTACTTCGCCGAGCCTTATCGCTCCTGCCAGCGTGCGATTAACGAAAACACCAACGGCTTGATCCGCCAATACCTTCCCAAAAAGTCCGACTTCACTACCCTCACCAACCAAACCTTGAATCGTTGCATCCAAAAGCTAAACAATCGTCCAAGGAAGAAACTCCAATACCGCACCCCACGCGAGGTCTTTCTCGCCGCTGCCGGTGCATTTAGACTTTGAATCCGCGTCATACAACGCTTCGATTTCTGTGAGACTTGCAATATCGTCCATGTCAAGTTCCTTCACCAATGGTCATATCGAAAATTCAAAACGGTCCCAAAGCTCAGCCACGGTTTCACTTCACTCAATCGAGTTCCGAGTTTCCCGGTTCAATCCCTGTCAGTGAGGCAGCAAGGCGCGACGCGTTTGCTGGACTGCGAAGTAAATAAGCGGTTTCTTCAAGTGATTCGTAATCTACGCGTGAAACCATCACGATGGAGTCGCCATCTTGCCGCGCGATCATCAATGGGACGTGATCATCACAGACCCTGCCCATCGCTTCTGCCAAGTGGGAGTGTGCTTCTGCGTATGTAATGCTATCCATGACTGTAATCTTTCTTATTGAGACGATAGTAACGCCCTTCGATTTTCTATCGCAAACAGTAGCGTATCAAATCGCGCAGAACGATTGTTCAGACACGCGCGTGTATATTCTTCAAACGAGGTAAAAAATCGCCTTGCCTAAAGTTGATTCCATTCTGCAGGTTGCGTAGTCCTGTCGAAAATTTCATCGGGCGCTTTGACATGACACGCAATGCGTTAGTATCATGTAAGCTATTTATAGACAAACCGTTACAGGTGGATGCTGCCACTGCGCCCCACCTTTGGAGCAAGCCTTCTACATGTATTTTCAGGATGTATTGCAGACCCTGAACCGTTTCTGGACCGAACGTGGCTGCATGCTCTGGCAACCTTACCACACCGAAGTTGGCGCGGGCACATCCAACCCCGCGACGTTCTTGCGCGTGCTTGGTCCCGAGCCGTGGTGGGTGGCCTATACCGAACCCAGTACGCGGCCAACCGATGGGCGTTACGGTGAAAACCCGAACCGCCTGCAGCATTACTATCAATATCAAGTCATTCTCAAACCGTCTCCGCCGGACGTGCAGGAGCTTTTTCTGCAATCCCTCGAGGCGCTTGGCCTCGATCTCACAAAGCACGATTTCAGGTTCGTCGAAGACAACTGGCAAAGCCCTTCGCTCGGCGCGTGGGGACTCGGTTGGGAAGCCTGGCTCGATGGCATGGAAGTGTTGCAGTTCACCTATTTTCAGGAATGCGGCGGCGTAAAGCTGGACGTGCGCGCTTGCGAACTCACTTACGGCATAGAGCGCATCTGCATGTATCTGCAGGGCGTCGAGAATGTGTACGACCTCCAATGGTCGGCCAACGGCACGACCTATGGCGATATCTTTCATAAGCAGGAAGTCGAATGGTGTCACTACAACTTCCAGCAGGCCGATACCGAAAAACTCCTCACCGTGTTCGATATCTGGGAGGGTGAAGGGAACCGTCTGCTTGAAGCTGAACTCATCCTGCCCGCGTACGATCATTGTCTGCGCATGTCCCATTTGTTCAACGTGCTTGATGCGCGCGGCGCATTTTCCGTATCCGAACGCGGACGGTTTCTGCTGCGTTGCCGCTCGATCGCCGAGCGCAGCGCGAAGGGTTTTCTTGCGCAACGCGAAGCGATGAATTTTCCGTTGCTGCGGCATCCCAGTCCCGTGAAGTACGAATCGAAGCCGGCGCAGGAATATGATCCTGCCAAGTTCGCCGCGCGTGACGACTTGCTAATCGAAATCGGCGTCGAAGAACTCCCGCACAAGGAAATTCAATCGATCCAGGCGCAAGTCCCGACGCTGATTCAAAAAGAACTCGCCGCCCTCGGATTGCCACACGGTCATGTAAAGGTATGGGTCGCGCCGCGGCGCATCGCGATTTTTGTCAGCGGTGTGCCTTCGCGGCAACAGGACGTTACGAAGGAAGTGCGCGGACCCAAACGCCAAGCCGCGCAAAACGACAAGGGCGAATGGAGCATGGCCGCCAAACGGTTTGCAGAAGGCCAGGGATTAACCGTCGACGATATTTATTTCCGCGAAGAGGGCAAAGCCGAATACTGTTTTGTACAGGCGCATCAGAAGGGCCGTCACTTGGCCAAGCTCTTGTCGGAGATGATTGCGAACATTCTCGGCGGGATTCATCTCGGCAAGGCAATGGGTTGGGAAAACACCACGATGGTGTTTTCCCGGCCGATTCGCTGGCTGGTCGCGCTACACGGCGAGACAATCGTGCCGGCTACCATTTCATTGCGGGAATGCGCCGAACTCGATGGCCAGCGCACGCTGCACTCCGATCGCGTCAGTTATGGTCATCGGCGGCTGGCGCCAGGGACAATCACCATCGCGAACGCGGGCGAATACCGCGACGTGTTGCGCAAGCACCAGGTGATCGTCGATCCGGCTGAGCGCCGCACGCAACTTTCCGACCGCGTGCGGAAACTTGCAAAGGAATTCGATCTCATCCCGGATGAAGACGAAGAACTGTACGACGAGATTGCAAATCTCGCCGCGTGGCCCGAACCCATTGCCGGCGCCATCCCCGAAGACGCGCTGGCATTGCCCGAGGACATAATCATCACGCCCATGAAAGTGCATCAGCGTTACATTCCTCTGCGCACGCGCGACGGCAAGTTAAGCCGTCACTTTATATGTGTCGCAAACGGCGAGTACGGCCCGGAAGGCGTTGACATCATCCGGCAAGGCAACGAGCGCGTGCTGAACGCGCGCCTTCGCGATGCGCGATACTTCTGGGACACGGACACGCAGACACCGCTTCGCGGTTTTGCGGACAAACTGAACAACGTGTTGTTTCACCAAAAGCTCGGCACTGTCGCGGACAAGGTTTCGAGGGTACGCGATCTATATTTCACACTTAAGGGTTCCCTTCCACCAGTCGATGATCGCAAGATGTCGGAAGTCATTACGTTGATGAAGGCCGACCTGACGACGCAGATGGTCTTCGAGTTCGATTCGCTCGAAGGCGTTGTGGGCATGTTGTATGCCCGCAATGAAGGCATTGACGACGAAATCGCGCGCGCGATTTTCGAACATCGGTTGCCGCGACGCTCGGGCGATATCACGCCCGAAGGCAACATGGGCATCGTCGCCGGTCTGCTGGACCGTTTCGACACGCTCGCGGGCTATTTCGGAATTGGCGTGCGCGTGAAAGGCACGAGCGATCCGTTCGGATTACGGCGCACGGCGCTTGGCTTGTTGACGATCTGCGAGTCCGCGAATTTGGACATCGACCTCGAAGCGTTCGCGCGCGCGGCCGTTGCAAACTATGGCGAACGCATCAAGTTTCCGGACGGCACTCTGGGCGATATTCTAGCTTTCTTCACGGATCGGCTGGATGTTGTGCTGCGCGAAAAAGGTTACCCCTACGATCACGTGGCCGCCGCTCTCGCCGTCCATGGTAGCCGGCCCAGGCAGTTGGTGCAGTGTCTCAATGCGTTGCGCGAACTCGACTCTGGCCGGGTGCAGGACCTCGCCGAACAAACCAAGCGGATGCAGCGCATCATCAAGGAACCTGCCGACGCGGTGGATGTGGAGCTTCTCGTCGACGTGGAAAAACCTTTCTACGCGATCGCCCACAATGGCGCGGATGTGCTGCGTGGATACGTTTCATCCCAATCATTCGGGCCCGCAATCAACGAAGTGCTCGGATGGTTGCCAACTGTTTCGTCCTACTTCGACGCCGTGCTCGTGAACGATAGCGACACCCGCGTCCGGCAGAACCGGCATGCCCTCGTCAAAAAAGTATTCGACACGATGATGCTCGCGGCAGACTTCACGCGGATCGAGAAGAAATAATGTCCCGCTCCGGGAAGAGCCCCGCGAGCGTTGAATACGTTCTTCTTGCGTCACGGCATGATTGTCATTGCAGACTCATTCTTTGTCAATGCATATTGGTTACGGGTTATCACTGACACGACGATGCCGCCCCACAAAAAAAACAAGCCCGTGCGCAAACGCGATTGGAAGCCGGAGGATTGGGACACGGCGTCGCGCCAAAACCGTTCGCGGCGGGAGGAAAACGCGCCGCAGGATACCCGCGCCGCGGCAGACTATTTCTCCGGCGTAACCGCCAACGCGTTGGTCGTCTCCCCCTATGGAGTCTTGGCGTTCGTGCAATGGAACGACGATGAAGTCCTCTGCCGCGTCGATGATGTGCTCGTGGATGGCAAGTCTTCCGTGCTCGCGCCGGGCGACCAAGTCCTGGTCGAACGCGACAAGGACGACGCTGTGATTGTGGCTGTGCGGCCGCGCCGTAACAAACTAAGCCGCCCCGATATCGGACGTGATCGCGAACAGGTGTTCGCCGCAAACATTGATTACGCCGTCGTCGTGGCATCCGTTGCAAAGCCGATGTTCAATACTGGCCTCATTGATCGTTACCTCGTCGCAGCACAGGCCGGCGGAGTAACGCCCGTAATTTGTTTGAACAAGATAGACCTTGCGGAGACCGAGCCAGAGAGCGTTCAGCAATACCGTGAACTTGGCGTGCAGGTGATCGCGACAAGCTGCGAAACAGTGGCTGGCATTGATCAATTGCGAGCATTATTGAGTGGCAAACTCAGTGTCCTTACCGGCAACAGCGGGGTGGGAAAGTCATCGCTGGTGAACGCGCTCGATCCGGATTTCGATATCGATACGCAGGAAGTAAGTGAGAGCACCAAGAAAGGCCGGCATACAACGACCACTTCGCGCATGTACGCCCTCTCAGGTGATATCCGCATTATAGATACGCCCGGTATTCGCCAGTTAGGCTTGTGGGGCGTCACGCCGGCGGAACTGAATTATTTCTTTCCGGATTTGGCGCAGTATTCCCCGATGTGCAAGTTCCGCGACTGTACCCACACTCACGAACCGAAATGCGCGGTCCGCGACGCCGTCGAACAAGGCCAGATCGGGCGCGCGCGATACGCGTCTTACGTACGCATTCGCACTTCCCTCACCGAAGACTCGCAGTCATGAGCGGAAAGTATATCTTTGGCCTAAAGGCCATAAGCGAAGCCCTGCGCGATACGGGTCGCGTGAGCCGTTTGTACGTTGCAAAGGAATCCCGCGCGCACGGCGTCGATGCGCTGGTGACGTCCGCGAAGCTGGCCGGCGTTGCATTCGATTTCGTGCCCCAGGCGAAATTGAACGAGCTTGCGGAGACCCTCGAGCATCAGGGTCTCGTCGCGCAGGTGAGCCCTGTCGCCTATGCAAAACTTGAAACGATTTTGCCGTCGTGTCCGGACAAAGCCATCGTGCTTGTCCTCGATCAGGTGCAGCATCCAAAGAATCTCGGCATGCTGCTTCGCACGGCGGCGTGCGCGGGCGTGTACGCAGTCATCACGCCAACTCGGGGCGGCGCGCTACTGGACGACGATGTTCTGCGCGCAAGCGCAGGCGCGGTGTTTCACGTCCCCGTCGTGCTATGCAACAACGTGGCGCAGACTTTGCGCGAATTGCGCGAGGCACAGTTCTGGTCCTACGCGCTCGCGGGTGACGGCGAACAAAACATTTTCGATGTAAATTGGGGCGACCGCGCCGCGCTCGTCATGGGCAATGAAACGGCGGGACTTCGTCCAGGCGTGATCAAAGCATGCGACGCCACACTCCGCATTCCACTGGCAAAGGGAATGGAAAGTCTCAATGTCGCGGTCGCGGCGGGAATCGCGTTGTACCAGGTTGCGGCATCGCATGGGATACGCTAGGCAAATTGTCACCGGAACAGCGTGATTAGAATCTCTGCGATCCGGTATCCCGAGAGAACGATGCGCCGTTCGGCGATGCGCTTCGCTTGATCACGGTACGGAGCGGTAAGCACCGGCACATTGCGGCCGTCAACGCTACCCTTCAACGCGCCATCGAGATAGACGTGCTCCCGTACCAGCGAAAAGCTTTCTTTCGCCCAATCCTGAAACCGTCTATTCTTGAGTTCACCAAGATGCCTCGGGGAATGGTTTGCGGAAATGAGCAACGCCCTGTTCCACGCGCTCTGGTAACGGTCAGACCCAAGTATCAAATCATCCCAAAACTGGTGCAGATCAATTACGGACCGGTCCGGCGCTGCGCGGACATGAAAAAGCGTTCCGCCACGGTCACCCTGCGGAAACTGGACCGTGAAATACGACGACGTGTGCAGCGGCTGGTGAATATCACCAATCAAATGAATCAGCCACGACAGCGCGATCGCGCGTTCTGCATCGCGGCGGCGGTGGTCTTTGACGATGGCAAGATTGTGTTCCAATGCCGCGAGTATGTTTACCTCGCCAGGTTCACGCACACGCAAACTTCGCGGCTGTCCTTCCGGCTTGTAAGGAGAATTAATGTAATGCCAATCAGACTGATGGAACTGGCGGTGAGTGCGAATTTCATCCGGCCAGCGCGCGGCTTCCATCAGCAGGTACAGATCACGGTCAGTGTTTTGGAATGGCTGAATTCGTGGAAGCCACACCGTGTTATAAAAAGGATGCTCACGCAGCAGGCGCACGGCGCTTCCGAGTTCGCGCGCATGATCGTGGCGAAGGACCTGATAGGCGATACCGGCGGAAACCATGTGGCCGGCCTTGTTCCATGCAAGCGCGAAAGGCGCCGATGTGCAAAGGACGATTAACACCAAAATAACGCGGCGGCAAGTACGCACGCTGGCCAGGTACTTCCCCCCCGCGTGCGCATCCGTCCTCCGGGAAAAGCCCAACACGCGCCTCAACCGAAATGTTCGCGGAAATAGCGCGATTCGTCAATGCGATTGAGGTCGACCCGCACGAACTGTTCTATCTCGTTCGCCGAGATAGGTCCCGTCACGGGCGCGTCGCTCACGGTTAGCGCGGTGATTTCTTCGCCATCATCCGAATCATCGTCGCCACCGAGTCCACCCGGCCCAAAGTTAAACATACTTGGATCGAGAAACTCGGTGATGATCTCGGCGATATGGTCTTTCTTTTCCGATACGCTGCCTTGTTCGATGACGCGCCGGCTCAGCCCAGCGGCACGGTGGCGAAATACAACGACCAACTCGGTGCAGTTCGGGCAGGTCAGCACGACGACTACGTCTTTCGGAATTCGCGATAGGAGTATTCGGGGAGCGCCGCAATGCGGACACGCACATACATTCATTCTGGCACCTTTCCAGCCGCACACCGGACGCGCGAGCGAGAATAACAGCCCAATTTTAACGGTGACGCCGTAGCGGTGTCAAACCACGCGCGACTATGAATCGAGAAGTTTTCGCACGTCCTCGGGGTTGGTGATGATTGGCGCAACACAACGAAAAGAAAACCCGGCGCCGGCGCCGTATGCCGCCTGGCCATACTGAACTTCCGTCGCCACGCCATCTTCGTTGCGCGCCACCATTGCCGTCACCAATGCGCATCCAAATGCCGGGAGGCCGGAAGCGTCTGGCGCGCCAGCCGCGACGTCACGCGTCCACTCAGGAAATTCCGCAACCAAGGCCTCGGTAATCTGTGGAAACGCCCGCTCCCATTCGGACCTTGAGCTAACGCGCATCGCCTGCGACGCGGCAAACGCCTGTGCATCGTAGAATGTATTGACAACGATTGGACCGTCCAGCGCAGACGGATCGGCTTCGCCATACTCCCGCCACGCTTCCGTGCGCGCCCACTCAAGATATTCGCGGACCGAAACAGGGCGCTTCGCGAAATAAAAACCGTCCGCGCCAATTTCGCCCGGAGTGACAAAGTAAAACGAATCTTCTGGCAACGGTTTTACAAGCGCAACGTAACATTGCAACGCCTGTTGCGCCAATCGCAACGCCCGTCCAGGATTGCGCGCTTCAATTTTCTCCGCCGCCTCCTTCAACTGCTTCGCGCGAGAAAGCACACGGGTGAAGTCCGCGGTCTCCTGCCTGCTCAACAAGCGTTGCTCTGCTTCCGTGATCAGTTGCAGGATTGCGTTGAACGCCGCACGGGTTTGCTCGACTGCATTCGGAGTTCCATTCGACACGACGCTCGCTGCGGAAATGACTGATTTTCGACGCCCTTCCAATCCGGCGAGCCCGACCGCGGTCAATGCCACAACCGCGGCGACGAGTAGTCCGCTAATTGCCAGGCGCGCGTTGCCCTGGAGTGGCGACGTGGAAGCCGCGTGTTTCTTGGCTTCGAGGGTGCCTCCACGCAGAATCTCCACTACCCCCGTAAGCGCCTGTTTCAATTCGGTCGCGCTGGCGTATCGATCCCCAGGATTTGGCTCGACGCATTTCGCGACAATCGGATCGAGCGCGGGTGGAATGTCGCGCATGATCTGCGATGCCGGCTTGGGTACGCCCGTCGGTAAATTCCCGGTCAGGATTTCGTAGAGCATGACGCCGATGCTGTAAATGTCCGCGCGCGCGTCAACGGCGCTGCTATCGCGAAATTGTTCGGGGGGCATGTAATGCGGCGTGCCCATGACTACCGCCGTAGCGGTCAGTTTTCCCGTCGTCATGAGTTTGGAAATGCCAAAGTCCATGAGCTTCAACGTGCCATCCGGGAGGATCATAACGTTTTCCGGCTTCAAGTCGCGGTGCACGGTGAACTGGTGCGCATATTCAAGCGCGGTACACAAATCGATCATGATCTTCAGTGTGTCTTTGACCGGCAGCCGTTCTCCGGGCAACAGTTCATCCAACAGGTTCCGCAATGACTTCCCGTGCATGTACTCCATTGAAATGTAGAGGACCTGGTCCGCAATCCCGATGTCGTGAACGCGCACGATGTTCGGATGCGAAAGCTGCCGCGCGATCCGCGCTTCATTGAAAAAGCGGTCCACCACCATCTTGTCGCGCAGGTATTGGGGAAGAAGTGTCTTCAGCGCGACTTGTTCCTTGAGCGTATTGTCATTGACGAGATAGATACAACCCATGCCGCCCTTACCGACGATATCAATAATCGTGTATCGGTTCGCAACGAGTTGGCCCTTGCGAAATGTGGCCTGCCCGCCCTGGGGCGATGGTGGGGCCGCGGATTTGGGGGCGGACCCCGGTCCCTGAACACGGACCTTCGGCAATGGCGCACCGCACTGTTGGCAGTCCTTGCGCCCTTCATCGTTGGTGTGTTCGCATACGGGGCACTTGATCTTTGTCATCTAACCGGCCTCGACCTGATATCCATGAATGCATCTTATACCATAGACCGAACCCGGCGCAGTGCCTTGGAGTGCGGTAGCGGATAGCTACCGCTTTCCATTTCCTGGGCAAGGTCGCTTCACAATTAAACGCGATTGGCCAGGTTTCGTTCACGTGAATCTGAAGTCTGCGTATTTATTGACGCATTCGGCTATCCGAAGTGAAAGCGGCGCTGACACGCCGCACTCCAAGGCGCTGCGCGCGGCCAATCGACGTCTAAAACTCGCGCGGAGCGCCTTGGAGTGCGGTAGCGGATAGCTACCGCTTTCCATTTCCTGGGCAAGGTCGCTT
>JAWXCN010000028.1:0-7878 GCA_034408725.1 Candidatus Hydrogenedentota bacterium | reverse complement strand
CACTGCGTCGGAATCGATGTCTACTTCGCCGAGCCTTATCGCTCCTGCCAGCGTGCGATTAACGAAAACACCAACGGCTTGATCCGCCAATACCTTCCCCAAAAGTCCGACTTCACTACCCTCACCAACCAAACCTTGAATCGTTACATCCAAAAGCTAAACAATCGTCCAAGGAAGAAACTCCACTACCGCACCCCACGCGAGGTCTTTCTCGCCACTGCCGGTGCATTTAGACTTTGAATCCGCGATTCAATCTGCTTTCAATCTCCCGTGCGCTGATTCCGTTCAATCTTTTTTTGGCTTTCGCGCCGTGCGTTTCGGGGACGATTTGGGTTTCACAACCTCTGAGGGCTCTTCGGGATACGTAATCTCCGTGCCACGGACTTTGGCGAATGGCGTCAGCTTGTGGACCTGCCGTTTCGTCTCGCTCATGATGTGTTCGGCGACAATCCCGCGAACAAGCAAGGCATCCGCGACAAGCGAACGATGACACCGCCACGGCACCGCTTCCGCGCACATCAGCACAACTTGCTTCCGGCTCGCCAACTCCACTAATTCCTCGATACTCTGCTCGAATTCAGGCGTCTGCATGTAATCCGCATAACCCCGAAAAGACAAATTTCGCCACCCCGTGTTGACTGAATCCGCACGTGTTCGCCTTAACCCGCCCAACCCCGGCAAATGACTGTACCCAACCCCCGCCTTCTTCAAAGAAACGGGCAACGAATCCTTGTTGAATTGGGGGTTATGCCGGGACTTCGGCACCGTCCGTATGTCCACGACGTGCTCGCCACCGTGTGCCCGCAACAGGCCAATGAATTCATCAATCGGCCGCGTCGAATGCCCAATGGTCAATACCAGTGACGAAGGCTCATTCTTGGGCTTGGTCTTCGTGCGCAATGGAAAGTTATCCTTATCTCCGTCGCGCTCATTGTTGGAAAGTTTCTGCGTGAGCTTGGTTATGCCGGTAGCCGGCCGCGCAAATCATCGGCGCGGAACGGTCCGGGTTCTGCGATCAACGCTCGTGCCGAATCGACCTGCTCCCAGACATTCCACAGCAGCACACCGCGCACTCTTCCGTCGAGGAGATAGTAGACCACGCCCTTCTCGTAGGGCTCTTTCCAGTCCACCACAGTTTCCAGCCGGGCATCCAGGTCGCCGACCGCTTCGAATCCCAGTTCGAACAGGTCTGAATAGAAGGATGGGAGGTAATCATAGGTGACCGATTGACCGGCCATCGCCTGGCCCGCCAATTGGCCCATTGTGTTGGCATTATCCTCGTGCTCGACACGCAGCCGCTTATCCAATGCCGGATTGTGGAAATTCGCAACGTCACCCGCCGCGTAGATATCAGGGTGGCTCGTGCGCAACCCACGGTCCACCCGTATGCCGTTGTCCACATCCAGGCCGGCTTCGATCGCTAATTCCACGTTGAGCTGGATGCCGATCCCAGCCACAACACCATCGCCAACGATTTCCCGTTCATCCTGGGATTGACCGGATGAAGTCTTAAGCACGAATTTACCCTGACGCATTTCCCCGCCCGTGACGTGCAACCCGGTCAACACTTCGACACCCTTCTTCCGGTAAAAATCGTTCAAAAACTTCGCGAGATCAGCCGGATATAAGTGACTGCCGATAGCGTCACCGGGAAAGACCATCGTCACCTTCTTGCCATTCATCGCCAGTGCGGCTGCAACCTCCGAACCGATGAACCCGCCGCCGATGACTGTAAAGCGATCGCCCCGGTCTGCCAGCGCATGCAAGCGCTCGTAGTCGTCCAGCGTTCGATAGTAAATGATTTCGTCACCGCCGAAGGGCAGCCGGCGTGGGGTGCCGCCCGTGGCGATGAGCAGTTTGTCATAGGTATAGAGCGTCTCTTGATCATCTGTGACTTTTTTGTTTTCCGCATCCAGACTTTTCGCTTGCCGGCCAAGGTGTAGGGTTACCCCGTCGTTCTCGAACTTTCGCCAGATGCTGTCCAAGGGCTTGCCTTTCCAGAGTCCCTTGGACAAGGGCGGACGATCATACGGGGGATGAGAATCAGCGCCAATCATACAGATCGATCCATCACGATCTACCTCGCGGATACCGCCGATGGCAGCGCCGGCTGTCATCCCGCCACCCACGATCAAATACTTGAAGTGCGGCATCCCTTACTCCCATTCCTTGCTACTTCCACTGTCACATCGTCGCAGGAACCGAATGAGAAAAGATTAGTCGTGACGTGGATAATGATCGCCAGCCTTACGAAGCAACATGGTCAACAACACGGATGCGTTTTCGATTCCTTTGATCGAATGCGGCACGTTACCGGTGAGATAAAGCATTTCGCCCGCGTTCAATTCCTGCGTTGTTTCCCCTGCCGTGAAAGAGATTCGGCCTTCCAAACATTGCACAATAATTTCGCCCGGAACCTGATGTGTATGGATAAACTTTTCCGGAGAAATCATCATACGGATGATTTCCAGCGTGTCAGGTCTTTACAAGGGTGGTTGTCCCGGCTTGCGATAGAGCAACCCCCAGTGGGCGAATGTCGATGACTTCACCTGATTGCGCGTGTGGCAGTGCCATTGTCGAACTCCCTTAGAAAACGCGGATCGAATACGACGTGAGCGTCTCAGTATACTCGTTCCAAATCGCAAGCGAGCGATCTCCGGAATTTCATTCTTCCCGGAAAAAATACAAAAAGGCCATCACATTGGGGTGATGGCCTCTTTTTTATCCTGAATTACGGCCCATGTCGGCCATAAACTACTGATGGCTCCGCGAGCAGGACTCGAACCTGCGACCTAGTGGTTAACAGCCACCCGCTCTACCAACTGAGCTATCGCGGAATAGTGCGGCGAATAGCCTACAAAACGCAGCCACTCCTTTGCAACCTTGATATATGCGCACGATGCCGTGTCACGCTACTGTTGCGCGGAATCCGGCGCAGTTTCGTCGATCAGACTGCCCGCATACGTCGCCTGGCCACCATACGCAGCAAGCAGTTCCGGCCACTGTACATAGAACCGGTCCGCGAGCCGGCACAACACGCGCCCCGTCAGCGATGGTGTGGTGAATTGCGCGCCACACTCGATATACGCGCACGGAATTCCGCGCAACTTCGCCACCAGAAAAACCGGAATGGCAATCTCCGCGCCGGTGGACACCACCAGATCGGGCCGGCGCGCGCTTAAAAATTTCCACACCCGGGCAAGATTCTTCACGAACTCGATTGGGTTGTACGGCGCGTTCGGAACCAGACGGGCGTTCGGCAATGCTCGCGTAGTATCGGCGTCATAACAGAAATACGAAAGCTCGTGCCCATTAAACGCGTCAGCCAGTTGCAGCATCTCGGACAGGTGCCCGCCATGCGAACAAGTCAGAAAAATGCGGCCTCGCTCCGGTACCCGACCGATATCGCGAAGCGGTCTGCGCGCGGTGTCCGGTATCGGCGCGAACAGACCCTTCAGAATCCCATAAGCATACGGCCAAATCACAATCCACCGCGCAATCCAACGGGGAACCGCCATCCACACGCTGCGAAACCGGTTGATCAAAAACAGCAAGGTCACAATCAACGGAAACAAGGCAGTCCCCGCGCCAATCCGCCCATTGAAAAACGCGAGAAGGAGTCCAAACGGCAGCATCGCCGCCAGCAATGGAATTGCAAGCGTGTACCACCACATGCCGCCACGAAACCCGCACGCGCGCATCATCACCGTGATGTCCTTGCCCATCATCTGCGACTTGCGCATCAGCCCGCGAAACCGCGTCTCGTAGTGATGTTCAACCGCCGCGCCTTCCTCGAACCAGATGCGATGTCCCGCCTGTTGCAACGCCATCGCGATGTACACGTCCTCCGCGGCGCTGTGCCTGGGCAGATTCAGCCACCCGCCCACTTCGCGCAACGCGCTCATGCGAAAATAGCTGTTTCCCCCAATAATCCCCCGCGTGTACCCAGTGCGCTCTGTCTCGACAATGAACCACATATGATGCAGCCATGCCGCAAAATTCCTCGGCCCCACTGGCGGATGCCGTCCCGTGCCCGCGGCAACGTCAGGCTTTTCATCGAGAACTCGCTTGGCATGCGCGACCCACTCCGGCACGAGCACACAGTCTGCATCAGTGAACGCAAGATAATCCGTCGTACACGACGCAAGTACCGCATTACGCGCTTCATAAAGGCCCGTCGCGTTGCTCGCAATCACCCGCGCGCCGTACGCCTTCGCAACCTCGCCCGTCGGATCACCGAGATCATCCAGCGCAACAACAACTTCATCCGGCGCGACGGTCTGCCGCCGAATGCTTTCAAGGCACGCGCCGATGATGTCCTGCGCATTCCGCGCGCAAACCGCGACAGTAATAGTTGCCATAAGACGCGCAGTATAAATTCGGAGCGCGGGTTTTCCAACCCGCGATTGATTATCTGTTTCATAAACCCACGGATCGAAAAAACCGCCCTCCACTACTTGCTTCTCGTTTGTCCCTTCCCTACAGTCTTTTAATGCAGTATCGATACACGCCAATTGTCTTTGCCTTCACGCTGCTCGCGGGATGCGCCGGCCATTCCAAATCCAACGCTCCAGACCAACCACTCACTCCGCGAGAACAACAGGCGCGCGATATTTCCGCCTTGCAACAGTCAGTGTCAGCGAACCCTTCTAATCCAGCGACACACTTTGCGCTTGGCAATGCGCTGTTCGATGCTCAACGATACGCCGAAGCAAAAAACGCCTATCAAGAGGCCATTCTGATAAGGCCGGACTACGCCGCCGCATACTGCAACATGGGGCTATGCCTTCGCGTGCTCGGGCAACACGAGGAAGCGCTCGATGCCTACCACCGCGCGCTCGAACTTGAACCCAACGATCAAACCACCCTCGCCAATTTCATCGCCGGCCTGCGCGCGATCGGCGATGGCGATGCTTCAGTCGCCGCGCTGCAAAAACTGCTGTCGCTTCGCCCGGACGACGCATTGCTGCAATCAGAACTTGCAAACCTACACTTCCGGCAAAAAAATTATGCCGCGGCCGCGATCGCATTTCAGGAAGTGATCCGCCTCGATCCCGGCATGTCGAGCGATTACTACAACCTCGGCCTTTGCCAGATGGAACTAAACGAACTCGACACCGCGCTCACGACATGGCTCACCGCCATCGCATATGATGCCAGCAACACCTCCGTGCGCAAAGGCCTCGCCGTCCTCTACTGGCGGCGCGGCGAATTCGACAAGGCGTGGCAGGCCGTCGTGGATTGTCAGACCCGCGCCATTTCATTGGATAGCGATTTTCTCGCGTCGCTTCGGCGCGATTCCGGTCAAACCGGTCCGGAGTCGTAAAGAGCGTGATCCACAACGATTCATTCGCGGGTCTTGCCCGGTTCTACGATCCCATAATGCAACACGTGAACTACGACCGATGGTACCTCGTCGCCAGCGCTGTCGCCGAGCTTGCCCCCAAACCGTTTCGCCACCTCGACGCGGCTTGCGGCACTGGTGTGCTCCTGAAAAAACTCTGGAAAGACCATTGGCACAGCTATGGCCTGGATTTGTCCGGCGCAATGTTGGAAAAATGCAGGGACACAGGACACTCGCGAACGCTACGCGCCGATTTGCGAGCTCTGCCCATCCAATCCTCGTTCGACTATGTCACGTGCCTGTTCGACAGCATTAATTTTCTCCTTTCGGAAGATGATCTGCGCAACGGCATAGGACAACTCGCGGGCGCGTTGCGCGATCCGGGCGTGTTGTATTTCGACGTGGTCACCGAACGAATGGTGCTCGATCACTTCGCCGGCCAGCAGTGGACCGAAACAAACGACGGCTTCACCACACACTGGTCCTGCGAATACGACCGCGGAACCGGCAACGTCGAAACGCGCATCCGCGTCAATAGTGGTGAAGAATATACATTGCGCGAGCGCGTATACCCGTTGGACTTGGTGCTAGACGCCGTAGACCGCGCCGGGTGCCAAGTCCTCGCCACGCGCGACGCGCAAACCTGGAAATCCCCCGGGCGTAAATCCATCCGCGTCGATATCATCGCCGTTCGCGGCAAATCCCGCGACTACAGGCGAGCCTTCAGAAACGTTCACACCATCGTGCGGCAAATGTTGCGATAACAACAAAGATCACCACGAAGAACACGAAGAAATTCATTCCCTAAAATCCAAAACTCCAAGAATCCGAAAAATGATCAAGTCATCATTAAAAAACCAATTGAAAAAAATTAAATCCACTTGCCGTCTTGATTCCTTCGTGTTCTTCGTGCCTTCGTGGTGAAAGAATCTTTCCCGCTTAACTCGCCGGTATCCCATACTCCTTCATCTTGCGCCACAACGTGGACCTCGAAACTCCCAACCGCTTGGCCGCCTCCGTTTGATTCCCTTGCAGACGGTCCAGCGCCGTCTTGATAAGTTGCGCTTCCATTTCCGTCAGCGATGGAATGCTTTCCGCCGAATAGTTCGGCAACGCAAGCTGGGGGCGTAACCCTGACCGCACCTGGTCCGGCAGGTCTTCCGCGCGCGCGATATTGCCGTCCGCCATAATCACGGCGTGCGCGATAATGCTCTCTAGCTCGCGCACGTTTCCCGGATAATTATAGTGATGCAGCAGCGATTGGGCGCGGTCATCGAAACCCGCAACGTTCTTTCCAAACTGAATATTCGATCGCGACACAAAATGCGCGACAAGACTCGGCAACACCTCGAGCCGGTCGCGTAAAGGCGGAATCCGCACCTGGATAACGTTCAACCGGAAAAAGAGATCCTCCCGGAATGCGTATTCCGCCACCGCCTTCTCAAGGTCCTTGTTCGTTGCCGCGATCACGCGAACGTCCACGCGCTTCGGCTTGGACGAACCCACCGCGCGAATCTCCCCGTTCTGCAACACGCGCAACAGTTTCGCCTGCGTGACCAGGGCCATGTCGCCGATCTCATCAAGAAATATCGTGCCGCCGTCCGCTTCCTCGAACAAACCGCGCTTATCCGATTCCGCGCCCGTAAACGACCCTTTCAAATGCCCAAACATTTCGCTCTCAAGCAATTGATCCGGAAGCGCCGCGCAATTGATCGCGATGAGCGGCATCTCGCGGCGCGGGCTCAACCGGTGTACCGTATTCGCCATCAATTCCTTGCCCGTGCCGCTTTCGCCCAATAACAAAACCGTGCTATCCGTCGGAGCGACTTTCGATATGATCTCAATCACCCGCTTCATCGCGGGCGACCCTCCCGCCATCTCTTCGAACAATTCCTGCTCGTAGGTATGCGCGGTTGTCTCGTGCGATAAATTCTTCAGCGCCTTGTGAACTACCAGCGCAACGTCCGACGGCATGCAACTATTTGGCAAATAAAAATACGCACCCTGCCGGATTCCGTCCAAAGCACGATCAATTTGCGCAATTTCGAATAACAGAATTATCCGGGTCACCGGGCTGCGCCTACGAATGAACGAAACTAAATCCATCCCCGCCTGCTCACCAAGCGAAAGGTCCAAAACAATGATGTCGAAGTCCCGTCGGCCAGCCAGCCGAAGCACCCCTTTTGCATCGTGGCATATTTCCGGGCTATCCCGGGTCGTCGCCAAATGGCGCACCAAAGCATTCGCAAACCCAATATCTGGGCTTGCAACAAGGACTTGGCCGGTTTCCCGGGATAATGTGTTTCGCATTGCAGCGCGCATCCTTCTCGACGGGCCTCATTGTACCAAAATGAATCGGAGGGGCGAAAAGCTCCGTGCACGTGCAACAAATCGACGTCTAAAATCCGCGCGGAGCGCCTTGGAGTGCGGCAGCGGGTAGCTGCCGCTTTCCATTTCCTAGGCAAATTCGCTTCACAATTAAGCGCGATCGCCCTGCCTTCAACTAACGTGGTCCTAAAGCCTTCAAATTTATT
>JAWXCN010000027.1:0-14090 GCA_034408725.1 Candidatus Hydrogenedentota bacterium | reverse complement strand
GTATAGCGCCGCGGTTCGTTCGTGCTCATAAACTGCGCGATGGCTTGCGAAAATTCTTTTACTTCGTCCCACGAATGGCGTCTTTCCAACGGGACCATGATATGAAGACCTTTGCCGCCGGTCGTCTTGAGAAAACTTCGCAGTCCCAACGCTTCGAGTTGGTCGCGCAAAAAGAAGGCGGTTTCCGCAAGAGCTCCGCGCTTTATACCAGAATCCGGATCGAGATCGAAGGCCATAATATCAGGCTTTTCGATGCGGTCTTCCCGCGCGCCCCAGACATGAAATTCAAGTACCCCGAGATTCACCAGCTCTATGAGGCCTGCCGTATCGTCAATCGCGATGTAGTCGGCCTTGCCCTCTTTCTCGCGTATCGGGATGCTCCGCACATGCTCCGGCATGCCGGAGGTCATGTGCTTCTGAAAAAAACATTTGTTCGCGCGGCCCTGCGGACATCGCACAAGAGACAACGGGCGGTTCACGATGTAGGGCAAGATGCGCTCTGCAATGCTTTCGTAATACTCCGCGAGCATCAGCTTGGTAATGCCTTCGGGATACAATTCCTTGTCGGGATTGGAAATCACCACGCCGGCTACTTCGGCGCTGCCGCTGCCCAAACGCCGCGCTGGCTTCCCATTTTTCCCGCGAGGCGGTGGCGCGGCATTTTCACTCGATGTAACTTTGAGTTTCGGAGTCTCGCGCACGATGCTCTTCGCAGGTTTGTCCTCGCGCAATCCTTTGAACGAAGGGTGTCGCAACTGGCCGTCCGAAGTCCATTCCGTAAACTCGACTTCGCATATCAGCTCCGGCTTCAGCCAGTGGACCCCGCGCGCGTTCGCGCCCACCGGCGGATTCGAAAACGCGGTCTTCTCGCGTTCGCGCCTGCGCAACTCCTTAGACACGGTACGCAGCGACTGTTCCGTGAACCCCGTGCCAACTCGCCCGGCAAAAGTAAGTTCGCCCACTTTATCATAGTAACCCAGCAGCAATGCGCCGAATTCGGAGCGGCTGCCCGCTGGCTCCGTGTACCCGCCAATGACAAACTCCTGGCTCTTGATACATTTGACCTTTACCCACAACGGCGCGCGTTTTTGCACATAGGGAGCATTCGCCTGTTTTGAAATCACGCCTTCCAACCCAAGCTTGCACGAGTTCTTGAACACATCCGCGCCATTGCCCTGGATGTGTTCACTGAATTGCAACAGGCTGCTCCTGGTCGGCTTTCCCAGGACGGACCGCAAGATTTCTTTCCGTTCGATTAAAGGCACATCCGTCACATCGTATCCATCAAGATGGACGATGTCGAAGGCATAATAGGCCAGCGGTGTTTTCTTCGGGTCGCTGATGAAATTCTGAAGCGCCTGAAAATCTGTCGTGCCGTCCGGACGAATCGCCACCACTTCGCCATCGATCACACAGTTCCGTTGCAGTTTGCCGCACGCTTCCGCGATCGCTGGAAAGCGCGACGTCCAATCCTTTCCGTTTCGGCTGACCAGAGACGTTTTTCCATCCCGCACAAATGCGACGATGCGGTATCCGTCAAACTTGACTTCATGAAACCAGTTGTCACCGGTCGGCACACTTTGCACAAGCGAACATAACTGTGGCTTGAGCGTCTTCGGCATTGCGCCTTTTTTGGCGTTTGCAACGTGCTTCAGATCAAGTACCTCTCCATTCGATTGCGTTCCACGCTTAAGTTTCGACTTCGGCGGTACTGCTTTTCGCTTGACCTTCGATGTCTTGTTGCTTTGCCATTCGGCGCCTCCCGCGCTGGCAATGGCTTCAATATCGCGTTCGGTCACGGCGCTATCGGGATAATCCTCGGTTACGTCGCCTTTGGACGTGGCGAATTCGTCGCGTTCCTTAATCAACAGCCAGTTATCGCCTTTTTCGTCTTTCGTCTGCATGCGCACGAGCGTCCAGCCGCCCTTCAACTTTTCGCCCTGCAAATGAAATTTCATCTTGCCGCTTTTGTAAGCTTTGACTGGATCGCCGTCATCGGACTCCCACGATCCAGTGTCCCACACCATCACCGTTCCACCACCGTATTGGCCCTGGGGAATCGTGCCTTCGAAGGTTCCGTAGTCCAACGGATGATCTTCGACGTGGACCGCCAAACGCCGCTGTTTGGGATCAAAACTGGGACCTTTCGGCACCGCCCAGCTTTTCAGCGCGCCCCCAAGTTCCAACCGGAAATCGTAGTGAAGCCGTGAAGCCGCATGCTTCTGAATCACGTAGCGTAATTTCGACGTTTTGCGCTTTTTAACTTCACCTTCCGGCTCGGGAGTCTTGGAGAAATTCCGTTTCTTTCTATATTGCGCCAGACTCACGAAGCCCGCTTTCTCGCGGACGCCTTCGTCTTCGGCTTTGACTTGCTATTCGAGCCATTTCCGGATTTTCGCGCCGGGGAAGTCGAGGGCTTGCGTTTCTCCGTTTCCTGCATACTCTTCTTCAAAAGATCCATGATGTTAACAATATTTGTCGCGGCCGGCTCTTCCTCTTCCTCCGGCAATTCCGGAAGCGACACCTGGCCATGCGCCGCCGCCTTCTTTTCGATCCATTTCATCAACGCCTCGCTATATTCATCGTGATACTGCTCGGGTTTCCAGGGCGCGCTCATCGTGTCCACAAGCTGTATCGCCATGTCGATCTCTTTTTGCGACACCTTATACGCTCCAAGGTCTTCGTCCGGCAGATCGAATTCCTTCAGCTTTTTCAATTCGTCTGCAAACCGCAATACGCAGAGATAGAGCGCTTCGCCCTGGGAAAACACCGCTGCAAGATACTGCCGCGTGCGAATAACTACCTTTGCAATGCCAACCTTGCCACTCTTCTTCAACGCTTCCCTCAGGACGACATACGGCTTCTGGCCGTTCTTGCTCGGCACCAGCACGTAGGGCTTATCAAAATATGCGTACGGAATTTGGTCGGCATCCACGAAATCCTCTATCTCAACTGTCTTCGTCGCTTCGACCGCAACCCGTTCAAAATCTTTCTCCGTGAGCAATACGAAGTTTCCATCGTCAAATTCGTATCCCTTGACGATTTGGTCCCACGGCACTTCCTCGCCCGTCACATCGTTGACTTTCTCGTACCGAATCCGCGCATTGTTACGGCTGTCCAATAGCCGGAAACTCAACTCCTTGCGCTTCTCCATCGGGTAAAGTTCTACTCCAATATTCACTAACCCAAACGAAATATTTCCCTTCCAGGTAGGCCGTGCCATGATGTGCTTCCTTTCAAGGCGCGCCGGTTAAAAAACGGCGTCCCTCATCAGATGTTTATATTGCCCATCTACCTTGTAGCGCAAGTGGAAGGTTTTTCTTATCAGACACGAATGGATTTGCATGTAGGATAAAAGTAAGGGCTTTTATGCGTGAAAAGGCCTGAAAGAGTGAAACGCCCCCGCCTTCACAACCAGTGGTATGCCGCAAAAAATACGACCCCCTCAGACGTGTGAAAATCATGTCCGCTCCACCGCCTTCTCCTCCATCCAAAACTTCAATAGCGCGCGCGGAGCGCCTTGGAGTGCGGCGGCGGGTAGCTGCCGCCTTCACTTTACATGTGCAGGTCACTTCGCAATCAAGCGAGATTGCGCTGGCTTCGAGTCCCGTGAGCCTGAGGCCTTCAAGTTTTCTGGACGATTTCGAGCGCCCCGAAGTGAAAGCGGCGGGGGTAGCCGCCGCTTTCTATTCGGAAACTTTCAGCGCTTCGTATCCCGTGGGCAGGCCAAGGCTCATTGCTTTCCCAAAGCGGTAGCTGCCCGCCGCCGCACTCCAAGGCGCTTCGCGCGGAGTTGGGCAGTTGTTCGTCTAAGGCTCATGGAATAACTCCACAAACTTGATGCAAAATATCCGACGTGGGGAATTTCAGCGCGCACCATCGGCAGACCAAATTTCAAATGAACACTACCGCCATCCCGAAATCGGCGCACGTCACACGCTCCATGCGCGAAACCATTGCCGCGGAATTTCGCGCATGGTACTGGCTGCTGAGCATTGTTCTGATTGTGGCGTCGCTCACGCTCGGGTTCATCGGGTTCCGCATTCAACTGGGTGCGGAGGCAAGCACGCTCGACGCGCTTTATAAAACTTTCAAGACGATTAACCTGAGCGCGGACGTTACCAGTCCCGTCCCCTGGCAACTCGAAGTCGCGCGCTTTGCCACGCCGCTTCTTTTCGCCAACGCGCTGATCGTCGGCCTCGGCGCATTGTTCTGGGAACGCTTCAACCTGTTCCGGTTGCTGTGGTGGCGAAACCACGTCGTCATCTGCGGTCTTGGGAAAAAAGCCGAACTGCTCGCCAAGGATTTCCGCAAGGCAAACCGGCGGGTTGTCGTCATCGACAATGTGCGGCAGAACACCCACCGCGACGAATTCCGCTTCCGCGGTATTGTCCTCCTCGTGGGCGATGCGCGCGACGAAGTGCTGCTGCGGCGCGCGGGGATTGCCCGCGCGAAATACGTCCTTGCGCTCACCGGCGACGACGGCAGCAACGCGCAAATTGCCGCCGTATGCCGGGCGATGTCTTCGCAGACGCGAAAATTTCCCGCGACCTGTTTTGCGCACATCGTCGATCTTGATTTGTGCCGGTTCCTTCGAGAACACGAGGTCGAATCAACCTCCGCGTCGCCGTTTCGCGTGGACTATTTCAGCATCTATGAAATCGGCGCGCGCCAGCTTCTCGCGAAACATCCGTTTACCGGGCAAGACCTGTCTTCTCCGCCACCCCACGTCGTTGTGGTTGGCCCTGGGCGATTCGGCGCAAGCCTGATTCTCCAGGCGACCCGCGAATGGCGCAACGCCGGCGGGACCGAAACCAACAAACTGCGCGTAACAGTCATTGATCGGGCCGGACCGGAAAACCTTGAGCGTTTGCGCACGCGCTATCCGCAGGTGAACGCGATCTGCGACTTCACGGTGTTGGCGCTCGATACGTTGTCCCCGGAATTTTCCCGCGCCACATTCCTCTTCGACGAAAACGGCCATTGCGACGTCTCCGCCATCTACATCACGATTGACGATGACAGCGCGAGTCTCACCGCCGCGTTCGCACTGAACCGGCGTCTCGAACACATGGGTGACGTTGCACCTATCGTCGTGCGCATGTCCGAAGGCTCAGGTTTCGCAGCCATCTTCTCCGAAGACGCGACTACTGCCATTCGCGGGTTTCATCTGCTGGACGAAACATGCCTGCCGGGCCGCCTCTGCGTCAGCACCAATGAACGCATCGCCCGCGCGCTTCACTCCGACTATCTTGACAAAAACCGCGAACGAAAAATGAAGACCGCCACCGATCCTTCGCTCGCGCAATGGGAGCAGTTGCCCGAATATCTGCGCGAATCGAACCGCCGCCAGGCCACCCATCTCGCCCAGCGCCTTCGCGCCACCGGCTACCAAATCGCGCCATTGACCGATTGGAACGCGGAGCACTACGAATTCGCGGCAGAAGAAATTGAACGCATGGCCGCGCTCGAACATGAACGCTGGTGCGAACAACTCCGTGGCGAAGGGTTCAAATACGCGGCCGGCCCAAAAACCCGCAACACCCACCCCAGCTTTCAACCCTGGGACAAACTCGACGGCCAAGCCAAACAAACCGCCCGTGAGATTGTGTCGGCCGCGCCTCGCGTGCTGGCCTTGGTTGGATTCCAAATTGAAAAAGCCATTCAGCGACCCGCACAAAAATCGTAAGGGGACTGTCACCGGCGAGATGAGCGATAGCGGCGAAAATCCCAAAAGCCTTGTCTCAGTCCAAAACCGCGATTTGCGAATTGCCGCCGGTGGCTGTCCCCGCCACCCCCGTTTTGTCCGACTACCGCACTGTCTTCTGCGCGCGCTTGATCAACCCATAGGCTTCGTTTAGCGCGCGCATGACGTCATCGTCGCCGCCATGATCAGGATGATGCAACTTGGCCTTTTTCCGGTATGCCTGCTCGACTTCCTGCAATGACGCTGACGGTGAAACGCCGAACATTCTGTACGCAAGGTCGATGTCACGCTTGGATACGGGCGCCTCATCTTCGACACGTTCCCCGCGCAACTGGCGGATTCCGCGAATAATCTGCGGCCAGACGCCCAACATGCTCAGCACGGAGATAATGATGGCAAGTGCGATGATTTCATTGAGGCTAGGAATCATGATGGTCGAGCGTCTGAAGCGCGCTACTTCCTCCGCCGCTTTTCTTCGTCGAATTTGAAGATGTTGTCCACTGCATCACCGATGTGATCGGCGGGGTCTTTGGTTTTTTTCTTGGGCACGCGCTCGAACCACGTGCGAATGGTGGGCGCGGACTTCATGTACACGAATCCGCAGACCATGCCGCCAGCGTGCGTTGCCCACGCGGTGGCCGGATTCTGCGAGTCGATGAAAAGGCTCATTAGAAAGATGAGCAATGCAAGCGCCCAGGCATATATCGCGAACGGCCACGGGAAAATGCGAATTTCGCGCTGAGGAAAGGCTACTGCGTAGGCTGCGAGTACGCCGAGCACGGCTCCGCTCGCGCCAACCGTCGGGACACTGTCAGACCCGAAAAATGTCAAACCAAACTGCGCGAGCACGCCAACCGCGCCGCACAAAAGGTAAAACCGGAAAAATTGGCGCGTGCTCAGGATGCGCTCGATATCGGGTCCAAAGAAGTAAAGCATCAGCATGTTGAAGAACAGATGGGAAAGCCCGCCGTGCAGGAACATATACGTCCCAAGTTGCCAGATTGCGCCAATTCGAAAGAGGTCTGGATTAAAGCCAAGCCAATATTCTGGCTGCATGGCGGGTGTTCCGGACAGGAGTGCGAGGCCCGGAGGGGCAACTCCAATGCCCGAAAGGGGGATCGAGACGATTAGTTGTACGGCAAAGACAATAATGTTGGCGAGAATCAGGCGCTGCACGGCGTACGTTACGGGCCGGCCGGAAGACGCCGCATAGGATTGCCGCTCTTGATAGTAATAACTGCTCATGGATCGTGCTGTTTACCTTCACCGGATAGCCTGACAGATCATTGCGCCACGTGGCAACTGATGTGCCGGCTTCGCGTCCAGCCCTTACTCCCCTTCGGAATTGGTCAACGGGAACGAATGTACTTTCCCAAACCGGCTGAACGGCAGATACCGAAAGATAACTTTCCCCACGATCGTGTCCATTGGCACGGTCCGTTTCCACTGTATGCCGCCAACAATATCGGACGTTGCATTGCTGGCATTGACGGCTTCGCCCGTATCCGGATTGATGAGCCAACGGCTGGCGTCGTCGCTTTCGTTGCGATTGTCGCCGAGCACGAGGATTTCATTCTCTGCAACCGCCAGATCGTCTAACGCATAATTCATGGGTTCGACGATGTACGGCTCGGACGCATAGGCTTCGTTGATGGACAGATAGCCGTAATTGATGTCGATCTTGTCCCCCGGCATTCCCACGATGCGCTTGACAAGATACGCGCCGGCGAGCAAGGGATCGTGCAGCACTACGATGTCGCCGCGCCGGTACGACTGTTGCGGCAGCGCGAATATGAAATCATTCGGCTGGAGCGCGCTCACCATGGATTTCGTCGGCACGCGGAACGGCGTCAGTCCGCGGAAGCCCATCCAGTAAACGAGCACAATCGCCACAAGAATGATGATGACGTAGAACGCTTTGCGGGCAGGTGATAGGGCCTTTCGGCGCGGCGGCGTTGCGAGCGCAGGTCCAGTCATGCTGTATCAGTTCGCCTTGGCTTCGCCAATGGCGCCGGATTTGACCTTTTCCAGCAGCCCCGTGGCGACGGCGTTGCCGGGGACAATCAACAGCGCCTGATTGAGGCTTTCTTCCGCTTTGACCTTGTCGGGCTTTCGAATCCATGCGCGCGCTTCATTCAACCACGTGAAAAATACTTGCTCATTATTCTTCGCGGCGGTGCGCGCCCTCCGCCACGCCGCGGCGGCGTCCGCCCAATCCAGCTTCACGTCGTACCGTTCCGCCGCGTAGAAATTGGTCGCATAATCCTCTTGCAACTTATAGTCTGTTGGCTTGGATTCCGCGGCTTCCTTGCTCAATTTCATCGCTTCCTTGAACACCTTCGCTTCATCCCATTTGAGATGCTTCGCGACCTCGGCGGTATTGATTAGATACGTCTGCGCGAGGTTGAATTTGAAGTCCGGGTTTCCGGGGTCGAGTTCGAGTGCTTTGCGGTAATTGTCCAGCCCGAACGCCATCTGGCCGGTATGCGAATAGTGAATTCCCAGATTGTTATACGGCAACGCGAGCTTTTCATCGTTCATCGTCGCCTCTTTCCAATACCGGATTGCGCCCGCTTCGTCGTTTTCGTAATCGTAGAGATATTCTCCATAGTAATTTTGCGCGCGCGCGTTTCGAGGATACCGTTCGAGCAATACCTTGTACGCCTGGCCAATGGCGCCCAACCGTTTCTTGGCGGATTCCGCTCGCGCGCGGGCGTCCTCGATGTTGCCACCGGGCACGCCAAGTTCCTGCATGATGTCCGAGTCCCACTCCGCCAACGCGGTCTGGAGCAGCACGTACTGGCGCACCGCATCGACAACTTTATCCGGGTCATCGGCGGGGAGCTGATTCAGGAACTCCATCTCCGGCGGGAATGGCGGCATGGCTGCGCCAAATGCCGCGGCAACTGTCACGTAAAATGCCAGAACGGTGTTCATATATACCTCACGCGGTTATCGCCACCATACGAAAGCATCAACAGGCAAAATCTTTTTGAACCCCAGGCGTTCATATAACCGAAGGGCCGGATTTTCCATCGTCACACCCAGGGCAATACGCGCAAGACCCGCCTCGCGGAACACTTGCGCAAGCTCGAGCAACAGGCCTGTTCCCAACCCTTTTCCCGCGCATTCGGGGCGCACCACAATTTGCAGCACGAACCCCACGCCGGGGGCTGCCTCGCATCCAACGACAGCCGCCACTGGACGGCCACGCCGGATCATTCTAATAAACCCGGGCCGAGTGGGCCCGTACGCGCCGTCGGCTGCAGTGCGCACAAAACTCTCCGCGCCGGCCTGGGTGCGCACCTCCGCGTGCAACTCCCGGCCGACATGTCCATCGTAGGCTTCCACGATGATTTCCGCCACAGTCGGGAAATCCGTCGAATCGACTGTTGTGCTTTCCGTAAGCAATCGTGCCATCAGGGGCTTGCTGGTCAACGACGCCGACATTAGCTGCCGCTCGACGCGGGTAAACCCCAACCCGGCGAAAGTATCCTCGATCTGCAAGGGGCACAACGCCACGGGTTCCGCCGCGATTCCCGATACGTGCATGGATCGAAGCTGCGCCACCGCCGCATCGATCAGCCGCGATTCAATTCCCTGGCCTGTATGGCCGTCGAGGACGTGCAAAAAAGTAATGTGGCCAATGCCGTCACGCACCGCGGACACCAGCATTGCACGCGCAATACCGTCGTCCGCATTGTTAAATGCGGCCCATGCGTTGACTGCCGGATGCGTGATCGACGACTGAATCGCCACTGGCGCCTTCTGCCGGTAGTCATGCGCCGCCGCTTCGCCATACAACGACGCCAAACCCGCGGCCACCTCCTCGACAAACATGTCGAAATTTACCGGCGGTATCCGAATGGGTTCAACGCGCACCATACGCCCGCTCGCTGTTGGGTCGCGTGACACGCGAGGTTCTAATCACGTTACTGCACATCTTAGTTTCCGCATTGTAAGGCAAAACAGGGTAGCCGCGCGATGGTCTTCCCGATTCGCACCTTTACCGTTTATTCAGGACTTGGGGCGCCGGTGGAAATCGAGCGCCTTTTCACAGTATACTATCCACATTTGGTAGCCGTGACATCTGCGCCTGCCAGTAGCATATTTCCTCCAAGGGTTTTGGTGGTGAAAATCAAGAATCGAAATAGACCCAGATCCCGAGTCGCCGCATATATCGAACTGGCGAAACCGCGTATCCTCATAATGGTGCTGGTGACGGCGACATTGGGCTTTTTCATGGGTGGCATGGGCTTTCATGGGTTTGCCGCGTGGGACGGCCTCCTCTTCCTGCTTATTGGCGTGTCGATGACTTCCGCCGGGTCGGGCGCTCTGAATCATTTTCTCGAACAGGATTCCGACGCGTGCATGGACCGCACCAGGAACCGGCCGCTTCCCAGCGGGCAAGTCCCCGCGCAACACGCGCTGCTCATGGGCGTGTACATGGTGCTCGGTGGCACGCTGCTGCTCCTTTGGACTGTCAACCTGCTCACGGCGTTCCTCGCGCTGCTGACGGCGTTTCTCTATGTACTTGTATACACGCCCATGAAAAAAGTTTCCTGGCTTAACACATTGATCGGCGCAGTCCCCGGCGCGTTGCCGCCGATGGGCGGCTGGACCGCGGCCACCAATCAGGTCGAAGCCGGCGCATGGGTATTGTTCGCGATATTATTTATCTGGCAGCAACCGCACTTTTATTCCATAGCCTGGATTTTCCGCGATGACTACACCAAGGGCGGATTCAAGATGCTGCCCTCCGAAGACCCTGATGGCCGCCGCACGTTCCGGCAGATACTGGGCTTCTCGGCGCTGCTCATTCCGGTGTCGCTGCTGCCCACGCTGATCGGGGTGTCGGGTCCGGTATATTTCGTTGGCGCGTTGGCCCTCGGCGTGATGATGTTTGCATCGTGCATACCACTGGTGCGGACGGGCGCAACTGCCGACGCGCGACGCGTCTTGCGCATGTCGGTGCTTTACCTGCCGTTGCTGCTTGCGCTCATCGTGCTCGATTTCACTCTCAAGTTCTAGGAGTACCGCCGTGAAGTCCCGCCGGATAGGCCTCGTGTTCATTTTGAGCGCAATCCTCATTGTACTGAGCGTCACCCCCCTGCTCATCAGCGACAGCGTGCAGCGCGCCGGAATTCCCGTGGCGCAGGCCGCCACGGAACCGCTGCTCGATCTCGGGCCCGTCCCCGCGTTCGACCTCATCGATGAATCGGGCGGGCCGTGGTCCAGCAAAACGCTAGACGGCAGAATCTGGGTCGTCGACTTCTTCCTGACCCGGTGCCAGGGCGCGTGCCCCGTCATGACGCGGCACATGGGCGGTCTGCACGACTACTTCAAGGACAACGGCAACGTGCGCTTTATTTCAATTAGCGTCGAGCCGGACAAAGACACGCCTGAAGTGCTCTCGGCGTACGCCAAGCAAAATAAAGCCGACACCACGCGCTGGAAATTCCTCACTGGATCACTCGATGAAGTGCATCGTATGGCCGGCGAGCAAGGATTCAAAGTTGGCGTTCCCGACGACCCCATGCAACACAGCCGCCGGTTCATGCTCGTGGATGCGAAGGGCCATCTTCGCGGATATTACGACGGCATGGAAGAACTATCGGTGCGGGAGTGCGCGGCGGATATTGAGCGTCTGTTGAAAGAACAGGCGTAATGGACCTTCCCCTGCTCCCCACCGTCAACGCGACACTCAATGGCATTGCCGCAATGCTCCTTTTCCTCGGATGGCGCGCCATCAAATCCGGCAAACGCGATACGCACCGCAACTTCATGGTCGCAGCGCTCGCATGTTCGACGCTGTTCCTCGCCTGCTACCTGTATTACCACTACAACGTCGGCTCGGTCCGCTACCAGGGTCAAGGCCCCGCGCGGTATCTCTACTTTGCCATCCTCATCACGCATACGCCCCTCGCCGCGCTTATGACGCCGTTCATCATTGCCGCCACGTGGTTCGCGCTGAAAGCCGATTTCGTCAAGCACACGCGCATCACCAAAATTCTCTGGCCTGTGTGGATGTATGTGTCCATCACGGGCGTCGTGATCTACCTCATGCTCTACATCCTCCCACAACCCACATAACCACGCCTTGGAGTGCGGTAGCGGTAGCTACCGCTTTCACTTCCCACAGCCCGCAGACTTCATCATTTATCAAGATCGCCCCCTTGCCACTCCAAAACGCTCCCCCTTATCTTTGGCGTGATCAGAAGTGTTACGGCGAAGGTGCTGAGCGTCATCCCGGCACCCGCAACTCCACGAAGCCCGGTTTTGTCGGGATCACCCGGTTGCATTCAACCGCCCACATTTCCCATGCGCCGTCCGTGTACACATTGTTGCCGGGGCGAGCGCACGCTTGGCAGAACAGGTACCATTGGCCGGCAATTTCATATAGGGCGGGCGTGGCGACGTGGTAGAGAGTCGAGTCACTGTAGAGGCCTTGCCATTTTGTTTGAATCATGGTGTCGAGGTCCAGTTCGGTCCAGCCCTTTGCAGGGTCGTTGCTGACGGCCAGGCCGGGGCGCCAGCGCGCGCCGTGGTCGACGCCGACTTCGATACAGAGGACGTAGGTGTCGGCGGAGGTTGGAGAGGGTTCGGGGACAGCCCCCGCTGGAGTTGCAGTTGTCGAGGATGGGGTCGCGTTTGGTTCAGCGGGGACAGTCCCTTCAATCTTCAGAATCTGGTGCCATTCGTAGTAGGCGTTTGGGGTGGACTCGAAAATCTGGCCCATGCCGCGCGGGTCATCTTTGTTGAACTGGCGGGTCCAGCTTTTGCCGTCGGTTGATGTGGCGAGGCGGATGCCGGGTAGTATTCCATCTTTGCCGCGGTAGGAGTAGTACATGTACCAGTTCCACTGCTTTTCAATTTCGTTCCACTCGCGCATGACGGCGGCTTGCGACGCCATTTCTTCGTGATATGGCGCGGCGGGTTCCGGAGCGAGCACGGGCGCATCGCCGTAGCGCTTGATGTTTTCCGGCGTCACTTCTGAATACCCATCCGCGCCAACGGGGCAGATCGCAAGACCGATGCGGTCCTGCACCGATCCCGTCGTGCCGGAGTAGTAGATGTAGTAGGCGTCCTCTTCGGGGATATAGAGGACCGTGTCGAGTCTGAAACTGGCGGAATCCCATCCGGTCGGGCCTGGGCGGAAAATAGGGTTCGCTTCGTCCTGATGCCAGGTGAAGGGATCGCTCTCAATTGCCCATGCCTTGCCAACGGCGGCGTATGCGCGGTTCGACGCGGGGACCGCGCCATAAAACATGATCAGGCGGCCTGGCACCTTCGGGTTTGGCAGGATGCAGGGTTCTTCGATTTGTTGCGACATCCATTCGTTGCTCGCCCGGGACAGGACGATTTGGCCGCGCACGGGGGCGGTATTCGTGGTTGCGGCCTTGGGCGCGCCAGTGTCCTCACAGTACGCTGTCCCCGGAGTACAGAAAGTGGTTGCAAGGAGGCACGCGAGAATTGCGGGGCTCTTGCGCGATTGAATTGGCGTGCGTTTTATGAACATTGGGAAGTCCTCTTTTCCAGTCCGAGGACAAGGTACTTTTTCCCGTTCCAAAATGGAAGTTCTGAAAGGGAAAAGTAAGGCGTCAGTAGTTCAGATCGCGAACCCCCAGCATTTTCCCGCGCAAGTCGCTTTCCCATGCTCGCGTATCGAGCCAATGACCGCCAATACCGTCACAGGCCAACCACATTTGCTGAAAGGCCGTCATTATTCAATTCGTGAGGTGATAGTGGATTTCGAGCCGTCAGCCCGTTGCACTGGACTTGCGCGTTTCTTTGCAAAATGGCGTAACGCTGGCCTGAAAAAAAGCGGGACAAAAGCACCGAATGTACAACCGTGAATCCCTGTTCGGCGGCAGTCTCGGCGATCTCGTCTTTCGTCATGCTCCATTTCAACCGTTTTCCCTTTAACCGTCGCACCATGGAGCGCACGGTGTTCTGGGTCGAGTGTTTGTCCAAATAGGTGAGAATGACCCAGCGGCGCGAGATGCGAAGCATTTCCCGGATGTATTCCGCGCGTTCCTGGGTAGTGGGGAAGTGGTGGCACAGGCGCACGGAAAAGACGAGGTCGAAACTTTGTTCCGCGAAGGGAAGCGCCGCCGTGGATGCGCGCACGAATCCCAGCACATTCTTTTCGTGTTTGGACCTTGCGAACTGAAGCATGTGATTGCTCCAGTCACCTTCAATGACGCGCGGAACGCGGGCGTGCAACACGGGAAGAAACCTGCCAATGCCGCAGGGCAAATCCAACACAGGGAGAGTCAAGTCCGACAGCGGCACGCGCGCGATCAGCCCGCTTACGAGTTTCTGTTCGTAAAAATCCCGGATTCGTTCCACCCACCGGTTTTCATATTTGGCGGCGTAGTCG
>JAWXCN010000026.1:0-3026 GCA_034408725.1 Candidatus Hydrogenedentota bacterium | reverse complement strand
TCGTCCGTGTTGACACTGAACTTCACGCCCGCGGTGTCTACTTCCACTATCGAGGGCGCATCAGCAAAACGCGTGACTCGGCCCACAATAATCATCCGGACGCCGGTGACGCCATCGGTAGACTGGAACGCGGCCGCAAGCGCCTCGGCGTGCGCTGCATAGAACGCGCAATTGGTTTCGACGGAAACCAGGCTGCCGTACCGGTCCGCGACGAGACCGGGCAACCCGTCACTTTCGCCGAATATCCAGCGGTACGTCGTCTCACCCGGATAGAGCAGATCGCGGAACCGCTTTGCGCGCGCGATGCGGCGGGCAAGAAAAGCGCCATCAATTGGCTCTTCGTGGTTGGTTAGCAGCCGGACGGCAATACCGCCTTCCCGCTGAAAAAAACCTCGCCCCACGAAACGGCCCATATTGGACATGATGTCCAGTACGGCCCCGTCCTCGACTTCGGGCAATTCGGAGAATTCGTTCCGGTAGGCCCACAAATGGCCGCGCAGCATTCTGCGCTCTTCCCTCGCGTTTAACATGGCTTTAAGCATCCGCATAGTTTACCTGAGCGGATACTGTCGCCTCCATGTCCGTGAACGGAGGTACGGCACGGTACGCGCGTATAAGGTGAGCTACGCACGGGTAGGATTTTGCGACTGAGTCCGCTGCGCGTCCGCGTAGTGTTTTAAGCATTCAAGTGGCCATTCTGGAACGGGTTAGTCCCGATTGTACGCATGCGGGTGAGCATTGGCACAAGCGTTGCTTTTCACAGACGTGGCCGGTTAGCGGTCACAGCGACGCAGGAGGCAGGCGATGAGTTCACTCTCGGCATTGGCCATGCAGATGACGTTTCAAAAACGGTGCGAACGCACCGGCAGAAATGTCCCTACCGGGAATGTAATCGCTCTCGTGAAGCCCGCGGCATATTTCGCGGATTCAAATCCCCTGCTCGCATGCGCCGTGGATGTGCGGTCATTGACCAAACAGTTCACCCGGCGGGCGCGCTAAATGGCCCTCTCATCGGTGCGCCCAGCACCGAATTCTGGTTGCTGACTCCGCAACCGGGACGCTGGCCGCGCAACGCATACAGGCTCCCTCGACCGAATGCCATGCCCGGGTATTCGGAGTCGCGTTGCGCGGCCTGCCCTTTATTGGGTTTATTCGGCAGGCAGTTTTTTCGGCCGGATCTTGAGCTTCTGATCGATATTGATGCGGTTGCCTTCAATCCCATTCCATTCACGAATGTCTTGCGCGGTGACGCCATACTTGGCCGCGATGTTCGCGAGGTTGTCGCCCTTCTTCACGGTGTAGGTCACCTCTGTATCTGCGGACGGCGTAGTAGTATTGCTCGTGACGGCGCTGGCATCGGGTTGCCCGGAAGTATCCGGGTTGGTCTCCGGCACGCCGGGCGCCTGGTCTTCCGCGGCGCCCGCTGGCGGCGCAAAATCTTCGGCAACATATACCGTCAAGGATTGGCCGGCGTTTAGCTTTGTGTCATTCAGATGGTTCCAGCGCATCAAGTCCTGATATGTCACACCATACGCTGTCGCGATGGACGATAGAAAATCACCAGTTTTCACGACATGCTGAATCGCTTTTGTATTTGCGGGTGGTTCCACGGACGGCTCCTCGCCGGGCGGGTCGGTCGTCGCCGTATCTGCCTCGACAACTTCTTCAGCGGCAGGCGTTTCCGCCGCGGTTGGCGCAGGCGGCTCAATGGGTACTGGCGCAGGTGCAGTCGTCTCGTCTTTCGACTTTATGATTAGCTTTTGACCTACCTGAAGGCTATCGGATGTCAGGCCGTTCCATTCCTTAATTTCGTCAATTGTCACTCCGAACTTTGTCGCAATCTTTTTCAACCCGTCTCCCCCGACAACAATGTATTCAGTATCTGTCGTTGCCGCTGGCGTGTCGGTCGCAGTTACTGTCTCGGTCACAGCGGGCGGGGTCTGAGGAAGTTGTGGAAGCGGCCCGTCGAGTCCTGCTCTCGGGGTTTTTAACGATTGTTGCCAGCCATCGAGCCTCTTCTTGCTCTCGCTCAGTTTTGCGCGGTCGATGACCCCGTCAGCCGCCGCTTTCTCGATTGCGTCACAAACTTTTCGCACGGTGTCAACAGATGGGTCGAGTATCAGCAGCGCATCGCAACCGTTCGCCAATGCTTCCACTGCGGCGGCTTCAATTGTTTTCGTTTTCGTGATGGCCGCGACGGAGATGTCGTCCGCAAGCACAACGCCGGGATAGCCCCATTTTTCGCGCAGCAGACCACGCAGAAATTTCACGGAGAGCGACGCGGGAGGGGGCGGGTCCGACTCATTGTCAATAGCAGGCACGGCGACGTGCCCCACCAGAATACCCGGCACATTGTGACTCGCCGCATCGCTAAACGGAAGCAGCAAACGCGACAAAACGTCCTGGTCTTCCTTCGCTACGGGCAACGCCTTCGAGGGGTCTTCTTTCGTCGAGCCCATTCCCGGAAAATGTTTGACTACGGGCAAAACGCCGGTGCTGAGGAGGCCGTCGGCGTATGAAAGTCCAATCGCAGCGACTTCTTCGGGAACTTCACCAAAACTCCGGGCCTGCATTTCTTTTGCGCCGCCCGGAACATACACATCAAGTACGGGGGCGAATACTACGCCAACACCGCGGTCGAATGCCGATTTACCCAGACTCACGCCAGCCTCTCTCGCGAGAGCAAGGTCTTTCGCAGCGCCAATTTTCGAGGCCGTGGGCGCCTCCTTGAGGCGAAGCGGATTGGAGGCGCCGCCCTCCTGGGAAACGGCGATTAGGGGGAGCGCATCAATTGTCGTACCCAATCCGACAGCGGCTTTCATTTCGCTCACAAGGTCGATCATCTGGTTCTTGACGCGAATATTCTCCGGGCGAAGCAAGACACCACCGGGTTTCAGCTCGGCGAGCATCTCTTTCGTGCGGCTATCGAGTTTCTGGCCGCTTACCGCGATGAACAGGTGCCGCGCAGGCCAGACGTCCTCCATCGAAGCCAGTTCCCCGGCCGGTTCCGCCGGACCTTCCTGGGG
>JAWXCN010000025.1:0-17315 GCA_034408725.1 Candidatus Hydrogenedentota bacterium | reverse complement strand
TTCATAGTTGGCGGCGTAGTCGCGGGCACCGTCGGCGCTGTTGAATCGGCTGAGCGTGCTAGTCAGCATGGGACGCCATGCGAGGCGTTGGCGGGATGCCCGGTTTTGATATCGAGGTATAGCCTTGCCACGGTCTTACTGCTGTAGGGGTATGTGAGCATCTTGTTCCAGTTTACCACCGCGAACCGATTTGTGCCAAGTAATTTAGTCGCGCGCACCGTTGGCGATGCTGGAACCTGCCTTCCCAAATGGAAATTTTGGGAACGGGAAATTAACGGGAAAAAGCGTAATGTCATCGACTGTCTACTTGGACTCTGCCTTGTCGCGTAGAGTTTCGGAACGTGTTTGCGTGCTTCGCCGCGCTCCGCCATACTTAACGTTTCTAAACGCACTGGGGCACAGTTTATTCCATGCGGTGGGTTGATGTCACGATACCAATGCAGCCTTCGATGACCGTTTGGCCGGGCGATCCCGCGTTTGCTTTCGAGCCGGACGGGCGGATCGAGGAGGGCGCGGGGTGCAATGTTTCGGCGATCTCGATGAGCACACACACGGGGACGCATTGCGACGCGCCGTGGCATTTCGAGCCGGACGGGAAAAAACTGCACGAGGTGGACACCAGCGTATTCTTTGGGGATGCGCTCGTCGTGCATGTGCCTCACGCGGACATTGTCCGCGCGGATGATTTGCCGGCGGAGAAACTGCCGCCGCGCGTATTGTTTAAAACGCGCAATTCGGATTACCCGTTTGATGGTCCGTTTTTGAAATCATATGTCGCGCTTGATCCCTCCGCCGCGCAACGGTGCGTGGACGATGGCGTAAAGCTGGTGGGCGTCGATTATCTTTCCGTCGCGCCGTTCAAACAGCCGGGCCAGCCTACGCATCATATTTTGTTGCAGGCGGACGTTTTTGTCGTGGAGGGTTTGTTGTTGGACGGTATCCCGCCGGGCACACACCCTTTTGTGGTGTTGCCGATGCACGTGGTCAACGCGGACGGCGGGCCGTGCCGCGCATTCATTTGCATCGAGGACGGCCGTGGCTGATCTCTACGACATGCGCGAGGTGATCGCGGTTGTTCTTGCCGGCGGGCAAGGGGAACGCCTCCACCCACTGACTCAGGAACGCGCAAAACCCGCCGTGCAGTTTGGCGGACATTACCGCCTCATTGATTTTACGCTGTCCAACTGCCTGAACTCGCAATGCCGGCGCGTGCTGGTGCTGGTGCAGTACAAGTCACAATCGCTGGTCCGCCACATCCGCGATGGCTGGGGCATGCTATCCGGCGATCTCAACGAGTACATTGAGGCCGTGCCCGCGCAAAAACGCGTGGGCGAAGACTGGTATCTCGGCACGGCCGACGCCATTTACCAGAACTTGTACTCGATCGAACCCTCCGAGCCCAAGGAGGTGCTGATCCTCTCTGGCGATCACATTTACAAAATGGACTATGGCGAAATGATCGCGTTCCACCGGCGCAACGGCGCGGACCTCACGATTGCGGCAATCGAAATGCCCATCGAACAAGCCAACCGCTTCGGGGTACTCGAGGTGGACTACACGGCGCGGGTATCGGGTTTTCAGGAAAAGCCGTCAAACCCCGCATCCTTGCCAGACCAGGCCAACACCGCGCTCGCGTCGATGGGCGTGTATGTCTTCAACACCGCGATTTTGCGCGATGCCGTTACCAAGGATGCGAAGAGCAGAAAGTCGTCGCACGATTTCGGAAAGGACATTCTTCCGGAATTAATCGGGTCTCACAGTGTCTACGCCTACATGTTCCGCGATGAAAACAAAAAATCTATCCCGTATTGGCGCGACGTGGGAACACTCGATTCGTACTGGGAAGCGAACATGGACCTCGTAGATATTGAACCATTCTTCAATCTCTACGACAAGGACTGGCCGATCCGCACGCGGCTGCGTAACCTGCCGCCGGCCAAGTTTGTCTTCGGCGCGGAAGGCGTGCGGTTTGGCGCCGCGGTCGATTCGATTGTCAGCCTCGGGTGCATTGTCAGCGGCGGACTCGTGAAACGCAGCGTACTGTCGCCGAACGTGCGGGTGAACAGCTATTCACACGTTGAAGAAAGCATCCTGCTGCCGGGATGCAACATTGGCCGGAACTGCCGCATCCGGCGCGCGATTGTCGAACGCGATGTCGCCGTCCCTGAAAACACCATCATCGGCTACGATGCGCGTGAGGACGCTAAGCGGTTCCACGTATCTCCCGGCGGCGTTGTCGTCGTCACGGACACTAAACTTACCCCGCGCGTGCCCAACTCGGACCGGATGCCCTACCGCGCGGGTTGAAAGACGGTCTCTCTGGTCACGATTGGAATCGGTAAAGATTTCAAACTATTGTCGGTCAAAGTTGAATAATTGGGACCGGTGGACAGGCACCGCAGAATCCAGCATCCTATTTAATATTTTCTCCAACGGCGAAACTAACCATTTCTCAGCATATGGAGACACGAAGACAGCCTCGATGAGTACCAAAAGGTTAACATCCAACGCCATGTAATCCTGCGTATCGTCCCAACCGATAGAATCATCTCCTATGGGGCAATTTTGGATTATTAATCGTAATTCTCTTTCATGTTCAAAACACTTGCGTTTAGCAAAGAAGGGGCGAATTGTTTCTAAGGTACCCAAGGATTCATCCGATTCATAGTCTGCATACCGCACTTCACCAATCATTAACGTTTCGGAAGTCGTAATAGATCGTTTAAGTCTGCCGACATTTGTGCGCAGCGCAATCGAATCACTTTTCTTACTACATGCATCCCACATGGCGGCAGATTCAATATTATTAATGTGCCAACAGTTCAGATACGTACATTTGCGCATTTGCCTGGAGTAGCCTTGAATGATTTCTCCAATTTCTCCACGCACTGACAAATCCCAGTGCGCAGGCAACATCGTGCGAATGTGCGACTGTAAAACCGCCCCCTCCCAAGCATCCATTAGGTTGTCCGCTCGGCAAAGAAACAGCTTGGACTCGGCAAGCAAATAAAGAAATTTGTCAATCGACATGTACCGCCAAACGCATGTATCGTCGCTCGGCGTCACAAGTCCGCGCATTTGTGCATACATATTTTTTCCCTCAACCGAGATATGTGCTCCACATAATAAGCCATCGTCGATATTTGAATTGTAACCAAGCGACTAAACGAACCACCGATTTGTTTAAGTATGCACTTGGACCGGCTACTCGGCTATACACCGTCTTGCGCAGTTGTCACCTGGAATGCCTTTTTTGCCACTACCGTATGATGGGCAAAGGAGGCCTACGCAAGTGGATATAGAAAAACAAATCCAGGCCAGCCTCAAGGGTGACAAAGAAGCTTTCGGGACGATTGTCTCCCAGTATCAGGGGGTTGTGTGTGCGACGGCATACAGCGTTACCGGCAACGTCCACCAAAGCGAAGACATTGCGCAGGAGGCGTTCGTAGTTGCATGGCAGCGGCTTGGGGACCTTCGCGACGTCGGCAAGCTGCCTGCATGGTTGTGCGGAATCGCGCGGAACATCGCAAAAAACCTGCAACGGCGGATGGAACGCGATCCGCTCGGGCGAGCCGGCGAATTGTCCCCGGTAGATGCGCCGGAATCCGTGGACTTGGTCGCGGCCTTGGACGACAAGGAGCGGGAAGCTTTGGTTTGGAAAACGATCGAGGCCATCCCGCTGGAATACCGCGAACCGTTGGTCCTCTTCTACCGCGAAGGGCAATCCGTGCGCAATGTCGCAGCGGCCTTGGGCGTATCCGAGGATTGCGCGAAACAGCGGCTTGCCCGCGGCCGGAAAATGGTGAAGGGCCACATTGCTCAAGTCGTTGAAACGACGCTTGAGCGCACGAAGCCCGGAACTGACCTGTCCACGGCGGTGATGGGCATGCTGCCGGTCATAGTAGTGCAATCGGCGGCTGCGGGGACGCTCGGCGCGACGACGGCAAAGGGAGCAGGCGCCGCCGGCGGACTTTCCGCCGCCAGCATGACTGCGCTTGCGGGATTGGCCGGACCCGTTATCGGTACGGGGGGCGCGTTTCTGGGCATGTGGATGAGCATTCGCAATTCCCCTTCGTTACGGGCACGGCGATTCATGCTGAAATTTGTGGGTTACGGGTGGGCCGCGGTATGGATATTCCTCGGATATTTGGGCGCTTGCAGCGCGATGTTTGCGGACGATCTGTCCCTTAAGTATTTGTTGTGCGGGCTTGGATGGATTGCATACGTTCCCGCCCTCGTTATTGCGATCATCTATGGAAACCAAGGCATCGCGCGTATCGCCAAGGAGGATTTCCACGCTCCGATTGAAGAATCGGCGCTGTCGTTGCGCAGCGTGCATATCACGTTTGGGTGGACCTTGGCCGTCGCAGTAATTGGTTCGCTGGGCGCGCTGTGGTGGCTTGATACCGTTCCCGGCGCGAGTGCAATCAAAACGCCCGCCGCCATTGGCCTCGTGCTTGTCCACCTCGCTTACGCGATGCTATTTCGCCACGGCGTCCGAATCAGCCGGGACCAGGCCGCGTTTGACGCGAATCCTCCCATCATCCGAATCGACCCGCAAAGCGGTGCGCCGCGGCCAAGCCCGCGCGTAATCTTCTGGAATGACCTTGGCGCGTTAATCGGAGCGGTGCTAGGGCCGATGGCGGGGCCGATCACGATATCGTTCGTATCAGGCCGCTACGTGCTCGGAATGATTGAGGTCGTAGTCTCGATTGCGGTGATTGCATTTGGCGTGACGATGGCGCGAAACCCCTCGCACAGGCGCGCGGGACTGGTCTCGGTTTGCTTTTTTATGGGACCATTCTGCGGCGGGGCCTGGGCATTGAGCGCGACTGCGACGGAGACAAGCGTGTATGGACCGCAAATGAATCCGTATTGGATTGCGGCAATCGCGCTGGCAGTTTATTGGGTGATTGGGTTCACGCTATACAGAATGTTGCCGCGTGCTGATGCGCAGGATCAAGGGTAACGGGGAAGGCTCAAACGAATCGCGACCGGACGTAAAATGATTCGCACTTTCGCCTGCTAAACATTACTGCTGCTGGCGCTTGCCGGAATACCCCATACATTGCTACTGTTAAATGTGGCTGTGGTGCGGCCTCATGTTGAACAAGGCAGGTGAAATGTTTTTATCTGGCGAGTATTCGTCCGTCTGTTCGCGCGTGCGTCTGGCGCGTATAACCCGTTGGTGCGCACTGATGGCTCTTCCTTTGCTGTTGGGCGCTTCCAATATCCAATGCCCCATTGGCGGGGCTGTCAAGGCCCACGGTTTTACGCAGATAAACCGCAACGGCTTCGGGTATGTCGAGAACCTGATAGACATGAACGATTACCCCTGGGGTCTCCAGTACTTCAAAGCGGACGGCAGCGATGAAGGTCACATCTATTGTTCCACCGGCAATGGCATAGACGATCAGGTGTTGTACGAACTCGGTCTGATTGGTCTGCCCTTCCCCCCATTACGGCCTGGCGAAGTGCGGCGCTACCGGCCTGATATCAGCGCGACAACTTGGCAGAGCGTGCTCGACATCCGCGATTTCGAGCAAGGGCCGCTTTTCGAGACAACGGGATTCCGTTCGTTGCTTGTCTACAAACCCAAGGGTGGTCTGAAATACCTCTATGCGGGCAGCATGTCCCAGGACCCGTCGCTTTGGCGAACCTCCACGGGAGAAGAAGGTACATGGGAAAAAATCTGGTCATACGGCGATCGCGGCTCGATACGCGCAATGGCTGTCCATAACGGAATCCTCTATTTCGGGGTTTTGCCCGGCGGGGAAATCGGCGACGGCTCGCCCAGCCAGGTATGGGCGCACGACGGCACGGACACGTGGCAGATCATCGACAATGGCTTCGGCGACCCTGCGAACGCGGGCGTGTGGACCATCGCCTCGTTCAATGGATACCTGTACGTTTCCGTCGCGAACGTGCTAGAAGGGTTCCAGGTCTGGAAGATGGAAGGCGCCGGCCAAAACGCGGGCCCGCCCGTCCGCGTTATCCGAAACGGCGGAACCTGGCGCGGCAACTTCGCGGCGGCGACCAGCTACGTGTTCAAGGACCACATCTATTTCGGCACGCAGATTCTCGGAGGGTTGAACCGTACCGGTGATGGATCGCTCTTGCGCGGCGCCGACCTCATGAGATTGGACGTCAATGACGAGTTGGAGGCCGTTATCGGTCCGGGTTCGATTTCGGGACTCGGCTCGGGGTTTGGAAAGCCTCAAAACGCCTACATCTGGTCGATGGTCGAGTACAAGGGGCAACTGTACGTCGGCACGTGGGACCAGACCTCGATTGTGCAATACGCCATCGACGAGTTCCCCGAATCGCTCGAACAATTACTTACGTTTCTCTCGACGGACTGGGAAGTTCCAAGACTCTCGCTCGTTGATGACGCGTTCGACAATTTCGCGACGGGAACAAAACGCCGCCCGACATTCATCAGCGGGCAACTCGGCATCGGGGGCGATCTCTATCGCTCGCGCGATGGCGTGACTTGGGAGGCGCTTTTTTCGGATGGCCTCGGAGACCCCTATAACTACGGCGCGCGAAACATGCTGGCCGTTGGCGACGACCTTTACATCGGCATGGCGAACATTTATGAAGGATTCGAGATTTGGAAGAAGGACGCAGTCGGACCGGACGACGAAGAATAGTATCTTCGTCGAGCGGAAGTACTGGCAAGGACCGCTCGTCGGCTTTGGGGGTATGATGGGGATTCTAAGGGGAGGACGTGTTTTCCATGGCAATAAATTTAATGACCACGCTTCGGGGATCGTTGCTTGAATCGTTTTTTCCCGAAGGGTGGAACCTGAAGCTCCTCGACGAGCTCTGCGCGCGCGCGCCGGAAACAATCACGCGCCGGGAAAGCTGGTGGAACCGGAAGTTCGAGCCGATAGCCTGTGAATCGCTTTCCGATTTCGATACGATGATGGGACACGAAATTGCCCTCGAAATCGCGCGCGCGAAAGACACCGGCAAACAGATCGCCTTCATTCTCCCGGTCGGACCGATGGGTATGTACAAGTGGACCATCTACTTTCTTACCGAGTGGAACGTCGATTGCCGGCACGTCCACGGCTTTAACATGGACGAGTGGAGCGACCAGAAAGGCAACACATTGCCCTCGTGCGATCCGGGTGCGTTCCAATACGCAATGGAGCATGCGTTCTACGGTCCGCTCGGGAAACTGACCGTGCCGAAATCGCAGCGGCACTTTGCGACGAAAAACGATCTTCCGAAGTATCCCGAACAAATTCGCGCGTTAAAGAAAATCGGCGCGCGTCTCATTACCGTGTTCGGCATCGGGCGCGTGTGCCACATTGCGTTCTGGGAACCGCACTTCGCCGCGGAATACAAGTCCGTCGAAGCATGGAAAAAGGCCGAATACCGGCTCGGCGCAAAGCTGCATCCGTTGACCATCGAGCAAAACGCGATCACCAGTTTCAAAAGCCGGACGACGCTGGTGCCGGCAACCGCGAACACTATTGGACCTGGCTTGTTCCTGAAATCCGACCGGATCATCGGTGGGGCTGACGGATCACTGGGCCGTGGAATGATGTGGCAGGGCATGTCGTTATGGGCAACGCTGCACCACCAGCCAACCCCGTGGATTCCGAGCACGCTCATGCCAACGCTGCCGGGGCGATTGTTTTTCCTCAAGGAACTTGCGGGTCCGCTGGTTGCCGATTGCAATTAGTGTCCTGAGTTTGAGATTCGTTCTATATGAAGTTTGGAAATCAGAGCTTACATCCCCCTAAATCCCCCTTCAAAGGGGGACTTTGAAGATCGGATTATGCGTGTGACTTTTGCCAAGGATTTGGGATTCAAGACACTAGCCAACATACGAATGGAGCTTACACCTATGAGAAAGTGGATTGTCGCGGGCGTGTTGCTGGCGCTGGTTCAAGTCACCTTGGCCGCGCCTCCGCCGGGAGAAGGCTGGAAATCGCTGTTCAACGGCAAAGACCTCTCCGGTTGGAAGGTTCCGGAAACCGCCGCCGATTGCTGGAGCGTGGTGGACGGAACCATTGATTGTGACCCGAAAACCGGCCGTCAGGGCGAGACCAGTCTGTGGAGCGAACAGGAATTTGGCGACATCGAGTTGTTTTGCGAATGGAAAATCAAGCGCACCGAAGGCACGTACAACGTACCTGTCGTCCTTCCGAGCGGCTTGCACAAAAAAGACGCCGAGGGTAAGGACGTTACGGAACCTATCGGCAATGCTGATTCCGGAATTTACCTACGCGGGACAAGCAAGGCCCAGGTGAACATCTGGTGCTGGCCAGTCGGTTCTGGTGAAGTCTACGGATACAGGATGGATGACAAGCAGCCCGCGGAAGTGCGCGCCGGCGTAACGCCCAAGTCCAAGGCGGACAAACCCGTCGGCGAATGGAACACGTTTCTGCTCACGACCAAGGGAGATCGCCTGACCGTGGTATTGAACGGCACGAACGTGTTGGACAATGCCCAGCTCCCCGGCATTCCGGAAAAAGGCCCCATTGCGTTGCAGCTTCATGGCGGGTACGACGAGGCGGCAAAGACCTGGAACAATGCATCGAGTCTTGTGCAATTCCGGAATATTTACGTGCGCGAAGCAAAATAATGTGCAAAATCCGGAACGCTGTCACGAGTAGACAATCCTATGCTTGCGGCTTGGACGGTTCTGCGCTAGGATAGAGGAATCCAATGTTTTCAATGTACACCGAATGAAGCGGGCACAAATCCGGTTGAAGCTGTGTTAAGTACGTTCGGCCCCAGAAAAAAATATGCGCAAGACGCGCACGTATGGAGGAGAGAAAGATGAAGAAGAGTAAGTTCGGGATGCTGGCACTCATCGTCGCGGTCGCCGCCGTGGGTTTGGCGATCGTATCCAGTGGATTCGTCAGCGCGGCTGTGCCGCCCGCGCTCGAAGTCGGAAAACCAGTGCCGGATTTCAAGTTGAAGGACTATGAGGGCAAGGAGCACTCGCTCTCGGCCGCGAAGGGAAAGATTGCCGTCATTTCGTTCACCTCGCAACACTGCCCGTACTCGAAAGGCACGGAAGCGTCGTTTGCAAAGCTAGCGGAAACCTACGGCGCCAAGGATGTCGTGTTTTACAGCATTGATTCTCATGCGCAGACAACGGCCGCGGAAATCGCGAAGTACGCCACCGAAGAAAACGATACCGGCAAAAAACTTCCCTACCCCATTTTGAAGGATGAAGGGAACAAATACGCGGACGCGCTCGGCGCAACGCGCACGCCGGAAATTTACATCGTCGACAAGGAAGGCAAGCTCGTTTACCACGGCGCTATTGACAACCAGAAGAAAACAACGGATTCGGGATACAAGAGCTTCACCCAGGCGGCGCTGGACGAGATGCTGGCCGGCAAGCCCGTATCTGAGCCCATGCACACGGCATACGGCTGCGGCATCAAGCGCAAATCCGCCTAATACCCGCGCATGCAGTTTCCCATTGTGACAATTCCTTTCGCATGGTGCGCCGGAACTTACCTCCGGCGCACCACCGCGTTTTTTGTGTGCGCGTTTGTCGTTCTGTCCGGTTGCAGCCAGCCGGTCGCCGTGCAGAATAATGAAGCTGCATTACCAACTCCGGCTTCGACGCCTGTCTTGGAACTGCCTGTGCCACCGCCCGCGTCACCGGAAACGCCGGCGACCGTCGCACCTGTAGTCACGGGCGAGGTCTCGCTGGCGAATCCCGAAAAATTGAAAATGCTTTTAGACGGCGCAAAAGGCAAGACGCTCGTGATCAATGTCTGGGCGACGTTCTGCGTGCCGTGTCTCGAAGAGATGCCGGAGCTCGCGCAGTTTTATACTGAACGCGACGCGGACAAGATCGCATTTCTGAGTTTGAGTGCGGACCCGCTCTATTCGTTCGACGACGTCGTGAAACCATTTGTCGCCGAGCGAAAAATCCCATTTCCCGTGTATGTCCTCGAAGATGTCCCGCCCGACACCCTGATCGAGATGCTGGGCGTGGAGAGCTCCAAGTGGTCGGGTGAATTGCCGGGCACGTTCGTGTTGGACGGAGACGGTGTGTTAAAACACTCCTGGCTGGAACGTGTTCATCTCGACGACTTGAAAACCTCTGTCGCATCTGTTGTGGCGGGTTGATCCGGCCAGTATGCCAAACTCTCCTTTTCGCTATTACCTCCGCGTGCGTTATGCCGAATGCGATGGACAAAAAATCGTGTTCAACGCGCGCTACGGCGAATATGTCGAGCTGGGCACAACGGAGTATCTGCGCGCGCTGGGATTCGGTGAAGAACTGATCGCGGGTGAGTTGGACTATCAGTTGGTGAAACAGACCATCGAGTGGAAAGCGTCCGCGCGATTCGACAATGTGATGGAAATTACAATCAATACCGCGCGCGTCGGGACGACTTCGTTTGAAATCTTCCATGAATTTCGCATTGCGGGCGCGGTACCGATCATTGCGACCGCGCAGACCGTATATGTCTGCATCGATGCGCAAACGCTTGAAAAAATGCCCGTCTCGGACGCATTGCGCAAGTCCCTCGATAGCGGCGCGCCGGGGTCCGTGACTGATCATGCGGGCTTTCTGATTGTGTGACTGTTATGGCCCTAATTCCGATGGTAAACTAATCACGCCTCAATCCCGAAATTGGCTTCCGTTTGAAGGAGCACGACGTGATCGTAAACGCAAGACTGCCTGATTTTCGCGTGCTCGCCGCGCTAATCTGCTGCGCCAGCCTTGTTTCTTGTGGCTTTATCGCGGACAAGGACCGCATCCGCATCGCAACACTCGGCGGCAAATCGATTACGCGCGGCGACTTCGACAAGGTCATCCGGGACATGGCGCCGGATGAACGTCCCCTGATTCGCACCAAGGGCGACGTGCGTAAGTCGCTCGAGAATTATCTCGACGCGCAAGTGCGCAACGCGAACGCCACCGTGCTCGAGGAACAAGCGAAAATTTTTGTGCCACGCGAGTTGGCGGAGCAACTCCTGCGTTACAAGCGGCCGCAACTTTTCATCGATATTCAACGCCCGCAGGACTACAACTTGACCGAACGCGACGTCCAATACATGGCGGAAGAACGGGAAATAAAAATCGACGAAGAATGGCAAAAACTCAAGGCGGAAGCGGGTGTCCAATACCGTATTGAACAGGCGATGAAGGAAGGCCTGATGACCATTGGCGACGCGGAGTATCAGGCGGAGTACGAAATCCGGCGCGCGGAGCTAAACCATTTCGAGCGGGTGGCATTCGCGGGTGTGCTGGCGCCGGGAAATACGCAGGAGATACGGGCGGCGGGCCTTGAAATCAAGAAGAGACTTACCGAAGGTGCGGCCCCGGAGGCCGTCGCCACTGAATTCGCGAACCTGAATGCACAGCTCATCGAGTCGGAACTCGACCATGATCCGCGAAAGGTACGCTATGCATCCTTTTGGGAACAGGGTGAAAACGCGCAGATCGGCGACGTGGTCGGGCCCATTTTTATTCAAGGCTGGGTCGCAAAAGAGGAAGACGCGCAAGGACGTATCACGGACAAACCGTATCCCGATGGCGTGCTCGTGTGTCTCGTGACCGGACGGACGGACCAAACGCCCAAGAGCCTGGAGGAATCGAAACCGGAACTTCAGTACAACATTCTCTATTCCAAGATCATGGACCAATTGCGCGTCGAGAACGGCGTGCAAATTTTTGAGGACAACCTGCCCGACCCGGGTATGTACACGACAACCCAATAAAAAAGCCACGCACGGAAGATTGCCGCGCGTGGCCGGAAACCGCTTTCGGTTACGCCTCTTTTTTCTCGCCCTCTGCCGGCTTTTCGGCGCCGCCATTCAGCGATTCAATCTTTTTGTACAGCGCGTCTTTGTCTTCCACAACTTTATAATCCAGATCGATGTACTGGACTTTGCCTTCCTTGTCGACAACAAACACGGAACGTTGCGCGAACTTGTTGCCGCTGTATTCTTTCAGCGGGACGCCATAGGCATCAATGGTCTTGCGCTGCGGATCGCCAACCACGGGGAACGGCAGTTTGAATTTTTCCTGAAACTTCTCGCTGTCCATCTGTTGGTCAACGCTGATCGCGATTACTTCGGTGTCCGCGGATTGCAGCTTGCTGATGTCATCGCGGTAACCGCACATTTGTTTGGTGCAGCCGGGCGTGTCGGCCTTGGGATAAAACGCGACCAGGACGTTTTTCTTGCCTTTCAAATCTGAGAGCTTTTTCGGCGCGCCTTCGACGGCCTTCTGCTCGGGGATGTCGAAGTCCGGGGCGGCATCGCCCACTTTCAGCGTGCTGGACGAATCCTGCGCTATCGCGGCAACCGGCATAACGGCCAGCGCGAAAATCACACAAATGGCAATACGGATAAACATGGCTTTGGTCTCCTTGCAGATATAGACAGCAATCATAGCACAAAAATTCAGCGGCAGGCAGGCTCGCCTTGTAACCAATTATAGCGGAGGGAGATAGCGGCCACGCGCGATAATGTCGCCGGGGTCCAGGGAGCGCTTCAATTGAGTAAGCAAGCCCCAGAACGGGTCATCTATCTCGTGAAGCGCCTGCATCGTTGAAGTGCCCGCCCGATAAGGAAGATACCCCTCCTTTGCCAGCGCATTGACAAGTTCGTGATGACACGCTTCCGCGGCCGCGCCTTCCTCGGGAACGGACTTGTCGAAGTAGACGTTCAGCACGGCGATCATGGCTCGTTCGTTAATCATGGTGAACGTGGTGAGCGGCTCGAACCCGTGCCTCGCGAATATGGGTTCAACCGTCCGCATGACACGGCGCGCATCCGCTCCCGTCATGGGCAGCACCGGTGAAATCCACATCACGCCTGCGCCGGCCTCGAGCGGATCGGTAATATGCGCCGGCGGCTCGTTGCGCAACCGCCAATAGGTGCCGCGGATAGGTTCCGCGGCGGGAATTCCTTTTGCGGCGGCGAATACGGGCCGGGTGGATTCAACGAGGTTCGCAGTGCGCGTGGCGATTCCGAAGGTGCTCAAAAAACCGAATACGCGGGACGCCAGTTCGAGTTCTTTGTCCGTTAGAAATTTCAAACGTCCCAAGCCGCGCAGCGCGGCGCGCACCGCCTTGCGCGAAGCGCGGACGTGTCCGCGCGTGCCGGTCAGCGCGCCGGCGACGTTCCACGCTCCGAGTCCGAGGGATTCCCGGAGACGCACGCGGACCGATTCGGGCAAAGGCGTTACGCCCTTCGTTTCGTCCCAGGGATAGCGGCCGCGGCTGGAAAAAATCCGGTAGTCGTTTCCAATGTGTACCGCGCTCTGCACGATGCCCGAAAGCCGCAACGGACGCAAACGGTTTATGAGTTCTTCCATGTCTTCGTCACGCGGCAGTGTTACGAAGAAGAACATGAACGCTTCAGGTTCGGGCTGAAGCCAAAGGCCAATGCGCGTAATGATGCCAAAATTCGATTGGCAGAAAAGCCCGTCGATAGACGGTCCCACGCCGTAGGGATAAACGTGTTTCGCGCGCGCATTGGGATAGTGCCCGAACCCGGTGTTGATCACGCGGCCATCGGCGAGCACGATTTCCATGCCGCAGGTCGTGAGTACGTGATCGCCATACCGCGTGTGACCGAACCCGCGGTCCAGCGTGTTGCCGGTAAGGCTTGCTTCCGGCCCCGCCCCGGTGCAGTCCATCCACAAACCCGTGCGGTTGTCTTTGAGATAGGAATTCAGTTGGCCCTGGGTGACGCCCGGCTCGACAACGGTGTACGCAAGCTCGGTATTCACCTCGAGAATCCGGTTCATGCGGCCAAGGTCGATGATGGCCGCGCCGTCTGTTGGCGCGCACGCATCTCCATAGCCCCAATTGCGGCCGCGCGAAATCGGGTAGACCACCGTGCCATGTTCCGAAGCCGCGCGCACAATGGCTTGCACGTCCGCGGTTGAAGTGGGATACAGCACACAGCAAGGCCGCGTGCCCGAAGTATGGGTCGAGCGCGAATACCGATCGAGTGTTACGGACGTGCTGTCGACTTTGTCGTTGCCCAGCGCCGCGCAGAATGCGTCAATTGCAATACTCATCGCGCGGAAACTTCTCCCTCGACTGCCTCTTGGATGCGCCGTCGGACAACATCGATCATCCGCGTATCAAGTCCGAGGGGCTCGGTGACGGTGTGCGTTACGCCCGGGAACTTCGCAGCCGCTTCCGCGCACATGCGTGGAATATCTTGCGTACTGTGGCGGCCCGGCGCCAGAAAGTACGGATGAACGACGATTCGCCGCGCGCCCCGCGCAACGCATTCGGCAAACGTCTGTTCAATGGTCGGTTCCGCGAGTTCCATGTGCGCCGGCTCGACCATTCCCCCGCCCAATGCATCGCGAAGCATGCGCGCAACCTCGACAAGCATATCGTTCGCGGCGGCATGCGTCGATCCGTGATCGACGAGTACAATGGCCGTGTCTGGAGTAATTGGTATCATCCCGCGGGCATTCTACACAATTTTGGATTTTGGATTTTGGATTTTGGATTTTGGAAACCAGAATGAAGCCCCGCCGTATTTCCCTATAGTATCCTTGGCCGTGCTCGTGCTCGTGCTCGTGCTCGTGCTCATAATCGTAATCGTAATCGTAATCGTAATCGAAGGACCGTTTCGACATGACGAAACTTATAACTCTTCTGGTCGCGTTCTCGCTGCCACTAATCGCATTCGCCCAAGAGACCGGCCCATACCCGCGCATCACCGAAGAAGCCTACAAAGCGCGACTTCCGTTCTTTGACTACAACAAGGACATCCCGCTCGAAGCGCGCATCGTGCGCGAATGGGATGAAGACAAAACACTGCGGCAAAAATTCGTGTTTCGTGGCGCGCAGGGATTTCTCGTTCCGGGTTTCATCGAGTTCCCGAAGGCCGCTCCAAAACCAGCGCCATTGATGCTTCTCCTGCACGGGTGGTCCGGTGGCAAAGACGACTGGTGGGAAGACGGCAACTATGTCAGCGGCGGAGAACTGCGGAAAGCGTTGTTGGACGCGGGTTACGCCGTGCTCGCGCTCGACGCGCCCGCGCACGGCGAGCGCAGCAACGAAATCGATTACATGCACGTGAACAAATTCGAGGACCCCGACGCGCCCGAAAAACTCGCGTACTTTACATTCACGGAAATCGCGCTTCAAACCGTAAAAGACTACCGGCGCGCGCTCGATTACATCGCGGAACGCGGCGACGCCGATATGGCCCGTATCGGAATTCTCGGATACAGCATGGGCGGTATGGATGCGTTTTACCTGCTTTGCGTTGAGCCGCGGATCAAGATGGCGATCACGTGTGTCCCGCCGATGCGTGCCCTCGACTACGGTCCCACCGCGCCCATCGATTTCACCTGGGGCGTAAAGGACAAAACCATCCTCATGCTCATGGGCACGAACGATGACTTCTACGAAGTCCCGCGCATGAATGCCACCTATGAAGCCTATATAAAAAGCCCCAACTCGAAACTGATCTGGTACGACCGCGACCATAAATTGACGGAGATTTATGTGCCAGAGGCGCTCGCGTGGGTAAAGGAACGGTTGTAGAGCACTTGCGCGTTCCTTCTTGACAGAATTCATGTCAACACGTACAGTTTAGCCATGAAAATAGCAACATCGATAACTCTTTCCGAGGATCTACTGAAGTTCGTAGATGCGCGCGCCAGGCAAGCGAACGTTAGCCGATCAGATCTACTTGAGGAGGCCATTCGCGAATTCGTCGACCACTTGAATCGCGATAAACAGAACGCAACAGACCTGGCGATCATTGATGCCCGCGCCGACTTTCTCAACGAAGAAGCCGCTGACGTTCTCACGTATCAAGTCCCACTATGACACGTGGGGAAATGTATCGCGTGTCGAACCCTTCCGCCCGTGATCCCAAAAAATACCGCATCTTTATCGTGGTCGGGCGCCAAGTAGCCATCGACTCACGTTTCTCCACCGTAATTTGCGCTCCGGTATACACGGCTTACGACGGTCTGGCCACTCAAGTTATGGTGGTGCCGAACGAGGGACTTAAACATGAAAGCAGCATACATTGCGACGAGCTAGTAAGCCTCCCTAAATCCGCCTTAACAAACTTCATTGGTACTCTGCCTTCTATAAAAGTTACAGCAGCTTAATCACGCTCTAGGCATTTCGCTGGATATACCATAATCCGCACTGGGATAACGCACTAAACGGCGAGAACTGCTTGAACATGTCGGACGCAATTCTCACGTCATTTCGTATTCTCCTCCTTCGGGCGACAAGGGAAGAGCTTGAATCGCCTAACTGGCGCCACTTCCTTATCGGTTTGTGCAGCACGTGGATCGTTGGGATCGGCAGGCATTGGGACCACGACCGCGCAGACTTCTTAGAACGGATCGGCATCGGGTCCGTTGTGTATGTATTCTTGCTTTCCGCGGCGTTGTGGTTTTTTGCCCGGCCTTTGGCGAACCGCAAATGGCCGTACCGGAACCTGTTAATTTACGTGACGCTGACTGCGCCACCGGGTCTTTCCTACGCGATCCCGCTTGAACGATTCGTGCCCCTTTCAACTGCGAACGCGATAAATGCATGGTTTTTGGTTATCGTCGCTGCGTGGCGGATCGCCATGTACGTTTTTTATATTCGGCGCATGAAACTCATGGCCCCCTTGTCCCAATTAGTTGTAACATTATTGCCTGTGCTGCTCATTATTTGTACATTGACCGCGCTCAATCTTGACCGAGTCGTGTTCGACCTGATGCGCGGAGTCACAGAACCTTCGCCGAATGACGCCTCCTACCATATTCTTCTCCTGTTTACGTTTTTTTCGTTCATCATTGCCCCCATGTTCCTGGGTATCTATCTCGTGCAGTTGGGGGAAAGTATTTTCGGTGAGAACCGGAACACGGACAGCTCCTCAGACTGCGGCAAGTCCGAGTGACAGCGTTTCCATGAGCTTTTCAAGGCGTTCGTGGTATTCTCGTGTCATTCGCTACCCGGGAGAAAGGGAGATTGGGCATGCTTTCCACCAACGAATTGGTGCAGTTCAATGAAGACGGCTACATCGTGCTCAAGGGACTCTTTGACGCCGAAGAAGCCGAACTGCTCAAGACCGCGGCGCGGCAGGACCCGAGCATTTCCGGCAAGGCGGTCGAGCGCTCTGATGGCGGCGGGGGCAAGAGCAGGATCACGCTGTGGAACGACGAGGACGAAGGCGTGTTGAGCCTGTACTCTCGGTGCAAGCGGATGGCCTCGAGCGCCGACCAGATTCTCGGCGGCGAGGCGTATCACTGGCATTCAAAGATGATGCAGAAGGAGCCGTTCGTTGGCGGCGCGTGGATTTGGCATCAGGACTATGGCTATTGGTAC
>JAWXCN010000024.1:0-29627 GCA_034408725.1 Candidatus Hydrogenedentota bacterium | reverse complement strand
GGGCTGTTAGAGGAGATTGGGCCATTTAGCGTTTGTGTATCACAAGCTTTTGAATGGCCTGCATTAAGTCCCCCTTTGAAGGGGGATTTAGGGGGATGTCGTTTGAAAACGACAACTATCGATCTCCAAGAAACTTTGGCGCATCGCGAAGGGATCAATGAAGCGCGCGCGCGCCCGATGCTATGCTGGCGCGTCCGGATTGTCAGGGCGGCTCCGCGCGGCCGCCTTCTTTACAGGAAGCGGGAGAGACCATGAAAAAGACCCATGTGGCCGTGGTAATGGGAGGCGTGAGTTCGGAGCACGAAGTGTCGCTCAAGAGTGGCGCGATGGTGAGCGGAAACCTGGACCGCGCAAAATACGACGTCACCCAGGCGATTATTTCGCGAGACGGGCTATGGAAGTTTCCGGGGGAGGACCCGCTGGACATTTACGGCGCTCTCCCACGCTTGCGCGAATTGCGCGTCGATTGTGCGTTCATCGCATTGCACGGACCCTTCGGCGAGGACGGGCGGTTACAGGGATTATTCGATCTGTATGGATTGCCCTATACCGGCTCGGGGTGCGCGGCAAGCGCGTTGGCCATTGACAAGATACATTCGAAAGCCGTGGCGCGGCAGGCGGGAGTCCGGGTATCGGACCAGTTTCTGCTCACGCGCGCGGAATGGGACGCGGACCAGGGAGGCGCGTTAAAGCGGGTTGCCGCAGAATTTGGGTACCCGTGTCTCATCAAGAGTCCGTGCCAGGGGTCGAGCATCGGCATGGCCATTCCTAAAGATGCCGGGCACTTTAAGAAGAGTTTGCTCGATGTATTCATGTACGGCGATTTGGTGATGATCGAGCGGTTTATCAATGGCATCGAGTTGACGTGCGCAGTGCTGGACACAGAACCGGCAAAACCGCCTCGGGCGCTGCCAGTGACGGAGATTTGCCCGGTGCATTCGGAGTTCTTTGACTACGAAGCGAAATACACGCCGGGCGCGTGCAATGAAATCACGCCGGCACGCATCTCGCCGGAGTTCACGAAGAAGGTGCAGGACATCGCAGAATGTGTGCATATCGTCGTGGGGTGCAAGGGATTTTCCCGCAGCGATTTCATTCTCGACGGCGATGACCCGGTCTGGATCGAAGTGAATACAATTCCGGGCATGACGGAGACGTCGCTGTTCCCGCAGGCGGCGGCGGCGGCGGGGATACCGTTCCCGGAGATGCTGACGTTGTTTCTGGAAGAGGCGCTGGGAAGAAAGAAATAGCTCACCACGAAGACACGAAGAACTCGAAGGAAGAAGGAGAAAACGGGAAGGGGCTTGCAATGGAATTTGATGCTTTGTCAAACAGGGTGATTGGTTGCGCGTTAGCGGTTCATCGAGAACTTGGTCCTGGGCTTTTGGAATCCGCATCTCAGCGGTGTTTAAAGCACGAGCTGGATTTGCGGGAATAGCTTTCCGGGCGCAGGCCCCGTTACCAATCGAGTACAAAGGGCTCAAGCTAGACTGCGGATATCGACTCGATCTCGTGGTCGAGGATTCGTTGGTCACGAAATTGAAAAGCGTCGATTCACTGTTACCGATCCACAACACACAGGTATTGACATATCTAAAGCTTTCCAGGATCAAAACCGGATTGCTGCCAAACTTTAATGAACATTACCTGAAGGATGGCATTCGCCGACTTGTTATGTAATAGAATTGAACCGAATCAGATTTGATTCCTTCGTGTTCTTCGTGTCTTCGTGGTTAAAAAGGTGTTTCGATGACGATTGAATTTACAAAATTGCATGGGCTTGGCAACGATTATTTTTTCATCGAAACTGCGAAGTATCCCATTGCTGATCCACCCGCATTGTCGAAATTGATAAGTCATAGGCATCTTGGCGCGGGGTCTGACGGGATCATTCTGATCGAGCCGGGGAAGAACGGCGCGGATTTCGCCATGCGGATATTCAATGCCGATGGCAGCGAAGCGGAAACCTGTGGCAACGGCATTCGATGTTTCGCAAAGTACGTGTACGAACGCAGTATGACGGAGAAGACTGATTTCGTGATCGACACGCTCGCGGGACCAAACCGCGTGACACTTACGGTGGAAAACGGCATCGTCACGCGCGTGCGGTCGAACATGGGCAAACCCAAATTTGATCGCGCGGAGATTCCGATGATCGGCGCGCCCGGCCGCGTGTTGGAAGAACCGATAGACGTCGCCGGCACGACGATGCGCGTCACGTGCGCGAACATTGGAAATCCGCACGCGGTGTTTTTTGTCGATGACGCGACAAAAATGCCTTTGGCGGAGATCGGACCAAAGATCGAGCATCACCCCGTGTTTCCACAACGGACGAATGTTGAATTTGTCACCGTGCAGGATCGCCAAAACATTGTCATGCGCATCTGGGAACGCGGCAGCGGCATTACCATGGCCAGCGGCAGCGGGTCGTGCGGGTCCGCGCTAGCGTGCATGATAACGGACCGCACCAATCGCAGGGTAAACGTTCACCTTGTCTTCGGCACGCTCACGATTGAATGGGCAGAGGACGGATTTGTTTATCAGGAAGGCCCAGCGACAGAGGTGTATACGGGGACTTGGGAAGCTTAAGCGTATTGCAAAGGAAATCCGCGCGTTAGCCTCGTCGAATGGATTCGCAGACCGATTACCTTTGATTTTCCTAGGTGGGATTGTTGACCTTTACTTTATAAATGTTCAATGACGCAAGAAAGAATTCGGCGTTCTCACCATCAAGCGCCTCTTCTGTTTTGTCAACGTATATAACAGTGCAAATTCGGTCAGTATCGAACGTGGGACCCGCGATGAGGAATGCCACGATTCGCGCATAGAGCGGCTTACCACCGATATTCGCCTGGACCCGCCACTCTTGGTTTGGCGCGTCGCCAAAGTCCAATTCCCGGGCGCCCAACTGTTTTGTTACCTGGATTAGGTTGTCTTCGTCCCAGGACATGGCGCATTGCGCCGCCATTTGCAGTAATTCACTTTCTTCTTTAAGTGCTGACAATTTTGCCGGCACACGGAATACGGCCACTCGACAACTTGCATCATCCACGGGCTCGACGAAATACTCGGTCATCAGTGTCTTGTTTTGCTCGTCAAAGTCTACGTCCCCATCCCATGAGCGTGGAAAGCGGAAGCCTGGCGGGACCCTGAATTCAAACCCGGCCTTTTCGTCCGTGATGGACAGCGGTTCCTTCAAAGGCTCGGTCGCCAAATCGTGAAGATTGTCGATCGCGGATGTGTCAGATGACGGAGGCGTTTCGGCGGAAAGTGCCGGCGGCTTGGTCTCCGCGGGTGATTTTTCGGTTTTAACCTCAGCCGATTTCGGCACCGCCTTGACGCCACAGCCTGACATTACGCCAACCAAGACAATCGCGGCGAAAAATATGATCTGCGGAACAACTGGAGAAAGGACAACTGCAGAAGGCCGAGCAATCATCGTGGTCTCCCGCGCGAGAAACACGCCGTCTACACACTAAATCTGGTGGATTGGACTCAACGAAACTGCGTTGCACAACAAAGATCGGGAAAGCCTGTGGTCGCTTACAGGTGCAGCGCTGGGAAAAAAGCGACCATGAATTGCTTAGCGCATGATCGCACGAGACCGCTGGCGCTGTCAACGGGTAGTGTTTGGCAATTTTTCGGGGGTTGAACTTGTCGCGTGTTCAAACACAAACTTTCTACCACGCCTGTACCAATCATCGCTGAGCGAATGGCCTTTGTCCTCCGTGAGGTGAAAATCCACGAGGGACGGGTCGAACCCCGGTGTTTTATTCGCATCGACCAATGCCTTTACGAACTGTTCACAGTCGTCCGTGCCAACGCGTTCGTCTGCATTGCCGATGGCGACAAACACATGGCGGCCATTCATGTCATTCACAAAATTCTTGAGCGCGAGTTTCGCGACGTCCGCGTTCTCTTTATCCGCGACAAACTCGCTGAGCACGCGCCAATCCGTTACGGGCGCATAGCCCGCGGCACTGGCGATACGTTTGTCGCCCGCGAAAAGCCGCAACGCCATGTACCCTCCGCGTGACGTGCCCGCAACGGCGATACGGCCCTCTTTCGCGATCCCGCGCCGGATGCATTCGTCAATGACGGCTATGCCGTCTTCCACCAGCATGGCGAAGGGGTCCACTCCCGCGACAAATGCGTTACGCAACCCTTCGATTTGGCCGCCATGCGCATCGACGCGCTCGCCGTGCGCCGGCAGATCAAAACTTGCCGCGCGATGGCCTTGCGCAAGAAAATATTCGGCGGTGAGCGAGTAGGGCGGTTTCGTCAGGTTCGTCACACGGTCTGTGGCGAACGTCAGAAGGAGAGCAGGCTCGGCACTCAATTTCTCCGCGGGAGGCGTGAGTACACGGACATTGACGGTTCGATCGCCGATGGTAACCGCGAATTCTTCAACCGCCGAAGCGTTATCTTCTGCGAACGCGTAAAAGCTCACTACAATCGCGACCACCAATACCGTCCATCGAACCCGAACCACGTCCATGTTCTAAAATCCCCATTTTGCGGAGGGCGGGTAAGCCAACCCGCCGATTTCATGATAGGACAAATCAATCGCGGGTTGGAAAACCCGCGCTCCGATCACAATCCCATTGCATTCAGTGTTTCAAAATAAATCCAATGGCCGTAATCGTTGGGATGGTTGATGTTGTTGCCGAGGAGGTCTTCGGGCTTTTTCCGGGTTGCGATAGTCTGCCAGTTGCTGAACACATCGGCGAATGCGCAGTTCGTTTCCGCCGCCACACGCCCGGTGGCGACGGCGTAGGCTTCCATGTTGTGCGTGCCGTAGGTCCATTTGGGATTGGGCGGAAATGCGGAAAACAACACGATCTCCGCTGTTGTCGCCGCGCGGATTTTCGCGATCATCTCCTTGAGATTGGATTCAAACTGCGGAATCGGCACGCCCCCGCGATTGTGATCATTCATGCCAAAGCCGATTAACACCAGATCGGGCTGCGCCCCGAGCACTTTCTCCTGCAGCCGCGCGAGGCCTTGCACCGTACTGTCGCCGCCCGTCGCGCCATTGACTGTGGTGATTGCCGCGCTCGGATATTTCTTTTGCAACGCATCTGCCCAGCGTCGCCAGAAAATCAGTTCTAGTTTTGTGGCGTCGCCACCCGACGTGATGCTGTCGCCATAGGCGACAATCTTGACCGGCGCGCCGCTTCGCAATTTCGCGCGCGCATTTTTCAGCAGTTTGGTTTGGCCCTTCCGGCGGGGCCATTGGAACTTCGACTTAGGCGTGTAGTCGACAAACGCGAAGTAGCCTTTGTTCCCGAATCCGGGAAATTTGTTGTGGTCAAAGTTGTCCTGACCGTAAAGGATATTTTTTTGAAAATTGGGGATGCGCGATTCGGAAGTTCGGCGGACCGTGCCATTCGCATAGTCGATTACGTAGTCCCGGCTTTCAACAAATCCAGTAGTATCGGTTCCCGGCAAGTAGGTGTTTCGCACAACAATAGGCGCATTGCGCTCGGGTACGAACGCGAATTTGGCAGGCTGTTCGCCGATGAACACGCAAGATTCGCCGATTTGTTGCGACAGGCGAGCAGACGAAGTTGTTGCGCAACCGCAGACGATTGAGGTTGCGAGAATTGAAATCGCGATTATCGAAAAGGACAGTTTGCTTTTCATGCGCGCAAGTGTGACAGCAGCGGTGATTATGGGTCAAGGATTGGTGGTGAGCGCAAGCGGCCCATAGGACCAATAGGACGTATGGGACCCATGAGACAGGAACACAGACTCAAAAAAAGCGGCAGCGCAATTGGGTCGGAGATTTCCCTATACTGGGTGCAACGAGGCCTATCGGAGGAAATACCATGCCGATCCGTAGCAATCATCCAGTGCTTACGCGGCGCAACATGCTGAAGTTGGGCGCGGTGGCGGCCGCGGCGGGCATCGCGCCAGCGGCCCGTGGCGCGGAGCAATTGCCGGCGCTCAGCAAGCCAAACGTGCTGTTGCTGATGTCGGACCAGCATCGCGGCGATACAATGGGTTGCGCGGGCAACGCCGCGGTCCACACGCCGAACATGGATCGGCTTGCGCGTGAAGGCGCGAGGTTCGCGAACATGTATTCAACGACGCCGACCTGCACCCCTGCGCGCACGGCATTGCTCACCGGTCTCGCGCCGTGGCGGCATGGCATGTTGGGTTACGGCCGCATCGGCGAGGGATATGCGGTGGAAATGCCGCAGGCGATGCGGGACGCAGGTTATTACACGCTGGGCATCGGCAAAATGCACTGGCACCCGCAACGGCAATTGCACGGGTTTCATCGCACAATTCTCGATGAATCGGGCCGCGAGATGACTCCTGAATTTCGAAGCGATTATCGCGCGTGGCTCATGACGAACTATCCCACCATCGACCCTGATGTTACCGGCCTGACGTTCAATGATCATCGCGCGTGGCCCTATAAGTTGGCGGATGAAGCGCATCCGACGCATTGGACCGGCGACACCGCGGTAAATTTCATTTCAACTTATCAGCAGCCCGAACCGTTTTTTCTGAAAGTGTCGTTTGCGCGTCCGCACAGTCCGTGGGACCCACCGCAACGTTGGTGGGACCGGTATGCAGAAACCGATCTTCCCAAGGCGCGCGTAGGCAAATGGGCCGAGAAGTATGCGCAGCCGGGCGAAGATTTCCCCGATTACTGGCACGGTGACATGGGCGCGGACACTGTACGCACCGCCCGGCAGGGGTATTACGGTTCGATTTCGTTTGTGGATGAACAGATTGGCCGAATCCTCGCGGCGCTCGAGGAAGCAGGCAAACTTGAGAACACGCTCATCCTCTATATTTCCGATCACGGCGACATGACGGGCGATCATCATTTGTGGCGTAAGTCGTACGCGTATGAAGCATCGGCGAAGGTGCCGCTGCTCGTGCGCTGGCCCAAGGGTGCATTGTCCGAGTTGCGTGGAAAAATTTTGGATCAGCCCGTCGAAATTCGGGACATACTCCCGACGTGTCTCGATGCCGCGGGAAACGCTGCTGCCGCGGCAGGACTCGATGGCACAAGCATTTTGCCGCTAATCGCGGATCAGAATCCCAACTGGCGTGACGCGATCGATCTGGAGCATGACGTCTGTTACGACGCATCGAACCATTGGACCGGCATGACCGATGGAAAGTCGAAGTATATCTTTCATGTCCAAACCGGCGAGGAACAGTTCTTCAACTTGCGCGAGGACCCCAATGAGGAACACGACCTCGCCAGCGACGGCAGCAGGCATTTGAGCGAATGGCGCGACCGCATGATCGAACATCTCGCCGAACGTGGCGAACCGTTTGTCGTAAATGGCAAACTCGGCGTGCGCCCGGAGTCGTTCCTCTACTCCAAAAATTGGCCGGGCTGCGCCTGTCACGGAACGGAACGGCGCATCAATGCGTAGGGGAGCAGGGCCGTCGCGCAAGGCGTTGCGGTGATGCGGACGGGGACGCGACTGGTGGGTTATATACTCCTATTGATATTGGTGGTGGGCGCCGTGCTGGCAGCTTGGGTCGGGAATTTGCGCGCGGCCCAACCCAAGGCGACCGAAGAAACAGCGTTGTCTGCGGAACATGCGCAAGCGCTTGGGGATTCCGCTATCGCGGAATTCCAACGCAACGCTATAGAAAAATCTCCATTGCCGGCAGAACCGAGCGACATGCCTGTTTATGTCGCGTTGAGATCGAATGGGCTGTTAAAAGGCCGGGCGTGGGCCGCGGAGCAGTCCGCGTTGGACAGCGTTCGTCGCGCGGTCGCAATCGCGCGGGATGAAGTGTCGCCGGCTGACGAGCCCACGATCACCACCATCGAAATCTGCATCACACACAACTACCGGCTGATAGCGGAGGTTGGCGGCGCGCGCATGCCGCAAAGCAAGGACGTTGGAATTCTGGGTCTGCAAATTGCCAAAGGACAAAAACTTCGCCGTTTCGCGCCCACGGAAATGATCGCGCGCAATTTGCCGTTCGAGAAGGCGTTAACGCTGACGCGCGATGATTGGGCGGGCGAATCCGGATTGGAGATGCTTAGGGCGTTTGATGCTCACCAGATTATGGTAGACGTTCCAACGGGAGTCGTTACCCGGATGTATCGCGGCAATACGATTGTGCCTTTTGAACATGTAACCCGCGACAACGTACGCACACTCGGCGACGGATTGCTGCGATGGATGCAACACGACATGCGGCCGGATGGCTCTTTCAAGTACAAATATTGGCCGAGCCGGGGAGAGTACAGTGACGCGGCGAATACGATTCGCGAATTGCTGGGCACTATCGCGCTGTCACGCTGGGCACGCCATACGAATGATGGCGGCGTGCAGGAATTGGCGCGAAGAAATCTGGGTGCGAGCATTTCCGCGTACTACCGCGCGGAGGATGGACTCGGCTCCATCATTGACGGCAATACCGTCAAGCTGGGGGCCGTGGGTCTCGCGGCGCTTGCGATCATGGAATCGCCGGATCGCGCGCAATACGCGGAACAGGAAGCGGCATTACTGCGAACCATGGACCATCTGTGGAATGCGGATACCGGCGAGTTCAGGACGTTCTTGCGTCCCCCGGACCGTAACGACAACGAAAATTTTTATCCCGGCGAGGCGCTGCTGGCCTGGGGAACGCTGTATTCGGAATCAAAGGACCCGGCGTTGCTCGCGAAAATTATGAAGGCATTCACATATTACCGGGATTGGCATCGGAAGAACCGGAACCCGGCATTTGTGCCGTGGCATACACAGGCGTACGCGCTGGTCTATCTCGAAACACGGGACGAATCGTTGCGGGATTTCATTTTCGAAATGAATGATTGGCTTGTGACGACGCAGCAATGGGACGACGCTCCCTATCCCGACATGAAGGGGCGCTTTTATTCGCCGGACTTCAAAGGATATGGCCCGCCACATGCTTCGTCCACCGGCGTGTACATGGAAGGGTTGGTCGCGGCGTATCGCGTGGCAGTAGCTGCTGAAGATGCGGAACGCGTGGAACAATACCGCACCGCACTGCGCCGCGGGATGCGCAGCATCATGCAGCTACAGTTTTCCAATGCAATCGACTTGTTTTACGTCTCGAAGCGGGACATCGTCACGGGGGGAATTCGAACGACGGAGCACAACAACGAACTGCGTATCGACAACGCTGCGCACAATTTATTGGCGGTTGCAGGCGCGTTGAGCGAGTCCAACATCTTCGACTAGCCATTTTGGACTGCGGTAGCATAGTCCGCTTCGGACGGCGCTACCGCTTTCACTTCCTACGGAGCCGGGTGTCCAGTCCCAAATGCGCTCACATCGACAACGACAGGCCCGGTACCGATTCCGCGTATCGCAGCCAATGCTCGAACATGAGAATCGCCCAAAGCTGGTGCCCGTGATCATCGAATTCCTGAATGTGGCTGTCGTACAACGCCCGGATGGTCCGGCGATTAAGCAACGCGCTGTTGCGCGATTCGTGGCTGAGCACCGCGTCGAGAAAATGGCCGCGCAGTTCTTGCCGGAACCAGCGGTGAATGGGAATTGCGAATCCCTGTTTGCGCTGCTTCATGAGTTCAGGCGGCATGATCGGGCCGATGGCTTTTTTCACGATGTATTTCGACACACCGCCGCGCAACTTCATCGAAAAGGGAAGCGACGCCGCGAAATCGATAATCGAATTGTCGAGCAACGGCACGCGCGCTTCGAGAGAATGCGCCATGCTCATGCGGTCCACTTTGGTGAGTATATCGTCTGGCAGATAGACGGAGAAATCATGGTTCAGCATATGCTGCAACGGCGGAAGTTCTGCGCCGCGGTCCAGTTGCTTCTGATAGCTTTCCACGCCTTCTTGCGCGACACGGCCCGCAAGTTCCGGGCCGTAAAGCGCGTTCCGTGTTGCGCGGTCCATAGTCGTTTGACGACGCCGGAACACGTCCATGGGCCGGAGAAATGAGTCGCTGCTGAACCGCCGAAGTTTCGCCACACGCGCCGATCGCGGAAGCGCGCGCAACCCAGCGTCAGCGATGCCGCGAAGCACCGATGGCACATGCTGATACCGCAACACGTTCCGCGTCATGTGCAGCCATGAATATCCCGCGAACAACTCGTCGCCGCCATCGCCGGAGAGCGCCACCGTGACTTCGCGGCGCGCAACCTGCGACACCAGCCACATCGGAAGCGCGGACGAATCGGCGAAAGGCTCTCCAAAGAACTTCGCGAGATAGGGCGCGGTTTCGATCATGTCTGGCTTCAGCAACTCTTCCATGTGGTCCGTTTCAAAGTGGCGCGCCGCGATGCGCGCATAGTGAAGCTCGTTCGCATGCGCGTCGTCGAACCCGATGCAAAAAGTCTTTACCGGCGCGCTGCTGGTGACGTGCATCATCGCCACGACGGAGCTCGAATCGATTCCGCCGCTGAGGAACGCGCCCAACGGCACTTCACTGACGCACTGCGCCTTGACGGCCTCGCTCAGCAATTCCGTATATCGCTCCGCCGCGGCGTCACTGGTCCATTTGGCGTCAGGCCGGAGCTCGAGCGACCAGTACGGTTCGACCTTGAGCGAGCCGCGTTGAAACACGAGCTTGTGCGCGGGTTGTAGTTTTTGCACATCCCGAAAAATGGTTTCCGGCCCTGGAATATAGAGCAAAGTGAAATAGGCGTCGATTGCGGATGGGTTCAACGCGCCCCGCACCATGCCCGAACGCAAAAGCGCGTCGAGTTCGGATGCGAAAAGCAGTGCGCCATCGTGGAAGCTGAAAAACATTGGCTTTATGCCGGCCCGGTCCCGCGCGATTAACAAACGATCGTGTCGCGCGTCGTATAGCGCGAACGCAAACATTCCGTTGAACCGCAGCAATGCGTCATCGCCGTGCTCCTCGTACGCGCGCAACACGACTTCGGTATCGCTCAGGGTGCGGAATACGTGCCCACGCTGTTCCAGATCGTGGCGCAACTCGCGGTAATTGTAAATTTCGCCGTTGTACACGAGGACAATCGTGCCTTCCTCGTTCATAATTGGCTGCTTGCCGCGAAACAGATCAATCACACTGAGCCGGCGCATGGCGAGCGCGACGTGCCCGCCGAACCAGATGCCCGTGTCGTCCGGGCCACGGTGTTGCAGCGCCTTGTTCATCGCGCGCAAGCGGGAGCGGTCCACGCGTTGCGCGCGGTCTGTGTACGCTATTCCGCTGATGCCGCACATAAAACTTACGCTCGGTTTCCAGGATTCGCGAGCAGTTCGGTGTACAGCGCGCGATGCGATTCCACCATGGCCGCAATGGGAAACGATGTGCACACGCGCGCTACGGCGTTCGACGCCAACAAGGCAGCCAATGCCGGGTCGCCAAGGACACGCGCGATGGCCGAGGCAAAGTCGCGAGGATTGCGTGAGCGCACCAGCAGTCCGGTTACACCATCTTCTATTATTTCCGGAATACCGCCGACGGCAGTGGCAACGACGGGACGCTGTAACGCCATCGCTTCTAGTATCACGTTTGGAAATCCTTCCCGGAGCGACGTGCAGACACATACGTCCATGCGCGCGAGAAGACTTGCGCATTCGTTGGAGGTGGAAATGATATTGAATAGTGATTGCATACCGTGCTTTTGAATAGTGCCTTCGATGTTTCGCCTCAATCCGCCGCTGCCCACGAGCAGAAAGTGTACATCAGAGCGCGTTGAAGCCAACCGCGAGGCAGCTTCCACGAACAATGCATGGTCTTTCACTGGACTAAAATTCGCCACCATGCCAACAATCCGTGCATTGGCGGGGAGTGCAAGTTCTACCGGCTTTACCTGTGCGGCGAGCGCGCCGGCGTCGATTCCGTTGTGGATGACGCGGATGCGCGCGGCATCGAGACCCTCGAGTTTCGCGGCGAACTGCGCTGCTGCGTGACTATTCGCGACGGTGCAATCGGCCAATTCATTCGCGGCGCATTGCCGGCGCAGGTGACGCGGCTTCATCCATGCGGCAAGTTCACGCCGGCTCGACACGATAACCGGCACGTCTTCCGCGCGCGCCACACGATTGATCGGAAGATCGAACCCAAACATAAACGTATGCACGATGTCCGGTTTGCACTCACGCAAAACTTTCCGGATTCGCATCCCAATGCGCGGGTCCCACCCGCCCCAGGTCTTTAGTTCGTAAATGGTCGCGCCCGATTGCCGCGCTATATCGGCCCACGCGCCGGCTTCGCGCGTGCAGACAACGGTACAGTCATGCGTCGTGCGCAAACCTTCGATCAAATAGAGCAACTGCCGTTCCGTGCCGCCCGGATTGAGCGACGGAATGACGAAGCAGATTCCGGGTTTTCGCGGCGCACCGTTCATGCAACTGATTCCAGCAGCGCCGCAAAACGCGGCGCGGCCTTGTCGAGCGAGTAATGCCGCTCGACCGTTGCGCGGCCCGCGGCGCCGATGCGTTCGCGTTCGAGTGGATCGCGTAGCTGACCAATCGCTGCGCGCCATTCCCCCGGCGAATTCGCGAACAACACATTCTGATTGTGTTCGCCGATATCGAGAATAGCGCCGAAGGGTGTCGCGATACACGGAATACCGCAGGCCATGTATTGCAATGCCTTAAGTGCGCATTTCCCGCGCGTCCACTCGTCTTGAAGCAGCGGCATGACGCCGATTGCGAACTGCTGTAACTCGGCAACCTCGCCCTCATACGACCACGGGCGCTTCTCCGCGTTCTCCCAGGGGACTCGCGCAGGGTCCGCGCCGATACAGCGCAGCGAAACGCCTTCTAGTTTATCGAGACCGGCGGCGGCTTGAAGATGCGGCGTTGTGCTGCTGCCCCCCATCCAGCCGATGACCAGCTCTGTCGCGGTTTGCCTTGCGGGAACGAAGCGGGTCGTATCCACAACTGTTTGAAATAGTTCGACACGCCGCGCGTGTTGTCGCGCCTGCTCGACCAGCCATTGATTGCCTGCAAGCACGAGATCGGCGTTCCGCATCATGCGCGTGACTTGCGCGGCGTCCTCGAATGCGCGCCATGTCGCGCCCAACGGATGCGGTGGCGCGAGGTGGACGGCGTCGTCGATGTCATAGACCACGCGTCGGGCCATGGCGCGTAACAGTGCGTGCATCCCGCGCAGATACGCCGTAGTGATCGCTTTTTGCACGAACACAATGTCGTAGGCCTGCGCACAAAGTAGTTGCCCGATGCGACGGCGCGTTTCGATAACATGATACCGGCGCGGCGACAGGTGTGCGCCGTATTCTTTCGCGGTCAATGCGCTGGCGACGGTGCATTGGAACCCCTGGTCGTTCAAATACGGAATGAACTGTTCGACGCGGTAGCGCGGGCTCGCCGCAGAGCTCGGATACAAGGTGAGAAACAGGATGCTCGGCTTACGCGCCATTGCCGAACAATTCCCGCGCGCGCGCCAACACGCTGTCGACCGTCAACGAACCCATGCAGGGGACAATGCCCAGCGGACAGACGCCTTCTGTGAGGTTGTCTTCCCTGTGGTTCCAGCAGCCCTGACACGGCCGGCCATTCGTGAGGACCGAAAGCGCCTCCGTATCGCGCACGAGAAACGCGGGGTCGGTTGGCCCGAATAGCGCCAGTACCGGCGTTCCTACGGCCAGCGCGAGATGCATGAGGCCTGTATCGTGCGTAATCAGCAATCGCGCGCCGCGCAACATGCACGCGGCTTCACGAACGGAAGTTTTTTCTTGCATCGCATGTGCGACATGCAATGCAACGTCGTCATGACCCAATTGGACGAGCGTTTGACCATCAAGCTCCAGAGCGTCACACAACGATTGCCAGCATTCACGCGGCCAGCGTTTCGTTTCCCAGGTCGCGCCGGTGCAAACGGCTACGAACTCTTTTGCTCGCAGACCGTGTTGCGCGAGCGCGGCGTTGGCCCAATCATCGTAATAGAGCCGCGGCCGCATGGGCGGTATTGGAATATCCGCGCGCGAGGCGTAATGGTCGATGCGTTTCACCAAGCGCGGCGCGCCGCGCAGCAGAATGTACCGATCGCAGACCGGCGGATTGGCGCTTGCATCACGAATGGAATCCACGTGCGGATTGCGCCATAGCACGTCGGGATAGTTGCACCAGACCGTCAGATGACAAAACGGATACCGCCGCTTGATGCCCTCGTAAATTGGTATCGCCATGATCTCATCGCCAAGGCGCCACCGCATTTCCACGACGATGCGCACGGGCCTGCGTAGCGCACGGCGCGCGGTCCAGCGAATGCGCCGCACAAAGTTTTGTAAAGCTGCGCGCGGCCTGCTCTCGTTCATAGCGTCAGGCTGTCGTAGAGATCGGAAAGCGCGTTCGCTTGCGCCTGCACGTCAAACAAGCGCCGTGTGCGCGCCCGCGCTTCCGCGCCCAGCCGCGCGCGTTCATCGTTGTTTTGCACGAGCCGCTTGAGCGCGCGGTGCAATGCCAGAAAATCGTTGGGTTGAACCAGCAACGCGGCGTCGCCCGCGATCTCTTCCATCGCGCCGCTGAGAGATGCAATGCAGGGCTTTCCAGTGGCCATCGCCTCAATGAGCGACATGCCGAACTGTTCCTGCCATTCGCCGCTGGCGACGCTGGGCAATACAAACACGTCGGCCATGCGAAAAACCGCGGGCATGCGGTCATACGTCAGCGCGCCGGTTATGACGCACTGCTCGCCGAGGCCGAGCCGCGCGATCAACGCTTCGACACGGTCCTGTCCCGCGCCGCTGCCCACAATGAGCAACTTGATTCTTTTGGCCTGCGCACCGCCTTCGTCGATGAGTTTGCGCAGCGCGAATAACAGAAAGTCGATCCCTTTGCGCGGCGCGAACCACCCCACGAAAAGCAGCACGAAATCATCTTCCTTTAACCCGAATTCACGCGACGTATCGCCGGGACAGAACAGCTCTGTATCCACGCCCGGCGGCACGTACGCGATACGATTTGCGGTTACACCCTCGAAGGCAAGCATCGCGCCGGATCGTTCACTGTAGACGACAAAGCGATCCGCGCAAGTTGCAACGCGCTGCTTTAACGCGCGCCGCCACGGTTCGCGCTCCATGTTGAAAGCGAGCAAGTCCCACACCGTGATCGCGAGTGGAATTTTGTAGCGTTCTCGCGCTTCGGCGGCGGATTCAGACCAGTCGGTGAACAATTCCCAGGAGTGAATGACGTCGTGACCCTGCAACTGATCATGAAACGGAAGTATGCGCGGCGCGCGGCGCGCATACCGTTCGCGAAACACATTCAGGCGTTGCGCCCAGGCGGGGCCGGATTGCGTGTCGAAATAAATGCGTTCGCGGCGCATGCCGTCTGTGCCGTCGCCGCGCTCGTTAAAATATTCCTGGATTTGCGACTCCGCGCGGAACGCGGTGATCTCCGGCGCGTTTCGCAGGCGTTTGAAAGCCTGAAGGTGCCAGGGGTTGTAGCGGTTGCCCATGAGCAGCGCGAGCTTCAACCGCGTTCTCCCCAGAAGCGCTTGATAAGGAATGCGCGCGCGGCGTCGCGATCCTCGGGAATATCAATGTGTTTCGCGAGCACCTTTTGTTCGTACTCTTCCAGCGTGCAGATCACGCGCGCGGGGTTTCCCGCCACGACAACGTTCGGCGGCACGTCCTTCGTCACCACGCTGCACGCGCCGACGACGCTGTTCGGCCCAATGGTGACGCCGGGAAGTATTGTCGCGCGCACGCCGATGTTGCAATTGTCTTTGATTTCAATCGGCCCAAAACTCGTCAAGGTTTTGTACTTATCCTGAAACACCCAGTTGAGGTCGTGGTTGACGAATGTCACGTCATTGGCGATGCCGACGTGGTTCCCAATGCGAATGAGATACGGTTCCCCGCCGAAATTGGTGGTATAGATGCGGCAGCGCTCGCCGATCTGCACGCCCATTTTCCGCAACGTCGCGATGACGGTTTCCTGCGATCCATAGCGGAGTTTCAGTTTTTGAATCAGCCGCCCAATGCGCATCTCAAACCTCGAACTTCCAGAACAGATGAAGACTCGCGCCCGGCCACATACGAACAACTGACAGCGCAATCCTGGCGAACAAGCGTTGGAGCCGGAACTGAATCCGTTCGGGCATGCGCGGATGATCGATCCATGGAAAAACCCCCAACCCCACTTCGGCCACGTGACCTATGTTGCGAATGCGCGTGAACCCCGCCGCACGGTACTGCGATTCGATGCGCCGCGCCGTCAGCGGCTGTTCGAGTTCCTGCGGCTGCCACCGGCGAAACGGCGCCCACGTATGTTTCCTATACTGGCCGGTCGCCTCGCACCACCACTTTACAAGGCCCGCGACGTTTCCGTAATTCGGCGCGGAAAGAAACATGAATCCTTCCGGCCGGAGCACGCGGCGAAACTCGCGCACGGCCTCGGCGCCGTCGGGAATGTGCTCAAACGCGTCGATGCAGAATACACCATCGAACGATGCGTCTTGAAACGGCAGGCGCGCCGCGTCGGAAATGGCAAGCGGAATGCCCGACACATTCGCAACGAGGTCCGCGCCGGTGTACCGTCCACCGCGTTCGCGCACAATGTCGCCCATGAAGCCTCGCCCGCATCCGACATCGAGAATGGATTTGCCATCAAGCCGAACGTCGAGCGCCGCGAAAACCTCGTCAACGAGAGCCTGGTGTACGCCCGATACTCCCCCGAACGGCGAACTCACCATGAGCGGGTTGTCGCGATAAAAGGATTGTATCGCGTTGTTCATGGCGCGAATCGCCGCGCGAACCGGCTTCCCACATAGACTGCGCACGGGCGGACCACCGGAAACAGGAAATCAGCGGGACGCCGCAGATTGCCGCGCAGCAGTTCGCGCCACCAGGCGCGGTGTACATCCAGGCGCAGAAAATCGCGGACAAGATCGGCTTCTGTCAACGCGCAGCCAAGCGTGCGCAGCCCGAGGCCTTCGTTGCGGCAGCGTTTGTATAGCGCGGAAAGTGTGTACGCGTGATGGTGCAACACTTCCGCGCTATCGGGAAACGCGACGCGCAATCCTTCGGCCAGCAGTTTGGTTTGAAACCGGAAATCTTCGCCGATGGGTTGGGCGCCAAACTTGAGCTTCTCCCAAACAGCGCGTTTGTATGCGGCGTTTGCGTTGGAAAGCCCCCGCCCGTGACGCTGCGAAAACTGGCGCATTTCCCGAGTGAAATAAAACAAGCCGTTGCGCTCCCATACGAATTGCGCATAATCCCGTTCAGTATCAGGAACCGATCGTCCGCAGGATACGGCAACCGCTTCGTCTTCCAAAGGCGCAATCAGATTCTCCAACCAACGCGGGTGCGCGGGCACGGCGTCCTGCGAAAGGGCGATGATTACGTTGCCGCGCGACATCTCGAACACCTGGTCGCGCGTTCGGCCAAAATCGAAATCACGCGATCGTATTTGCGCCACCTCGACATCGTGTTGTGCAAGTACCGCGAGCGTACCGTCTGACGAGCCGGAGTCAATCGCTACAATCTCGACACGGCGGGAAGTGCTCTGCGCGCGGACGGCGCGAAGCACGCGGTCCAACAACGGCCCCGCGTTGCGCGTCAGCAAAGTCACGCTGACATCGATATTCCCCCCGGATGCCATCACGAACACCTTTCCTCATCGGAGGGCGGGTTTTCCAACCCGCCATTGATTGTCTAATCCAGAAACAGCGAGTGTGCAATCCGCAGTTTATCAAGAGAATGGCGGGTTGGCTTACCCGCCCTCCGTAAAGTTACTCGCCGGTGATTGAAAACGTTTGTTCGAGCCAGCCGTCACCGTCCTGCGCGCGGATGCGCAGCACGTGTTCGCCGGCGGGTATCACGCCATCGGAGGCATTGTCTTCCGTGCCCACGAGGTACGGCGGACCTTCCATGCGCGTGACGAGCGCGTCGTCGAGATAAACCTCGAGCGCACCGAGAGCGACGCCTTCTGTCCAAATACGAATGCGTTCCCAACCGTTGTATTTGCCGAACTGGTGCGGCGGCGTGATGTAAATGCCCTTGCTGCGCAGGGGCCGTTGCACGGTGTCTTCGTGCCAGAACCGGCCAATGGCCGCGCTGCTCGCGAGCATGCGCATGTGCCGCTTGTCCGACGGAAGGCCGAGCACGCGCCCATCCGCCTGATACACATACACGGCCTTCACACCCTGGTTGTAAAGCTGCGACGCGCGCCACATGAACGGTCCGGGAAAAGGCAATCCCCAACTCAGCGCGTCCATGCAGGGCATCAACATGCACGACGTATCCTTCACGGCGGCGAGGTAGGGTGTCATGTCGATGTGCATGTGCCTGCCCTGAATATTGCTTGGGCAAAGATAATCAACCAGTCCTTCTTTGACCCACGTAACATAATCAAATTGCCCGGCAAGCCGCACGCCAGCTCCGGGGAACCGGATCAGAATCGGAATACGTTTGTTGCGCGCTTTTCCGAACTCGTTTGCGAGTGCGCGCAATTCGCGCAAAAATGCGGTGCAGGTTTCCGCGGTGTCGATACCTTCGGGATACCGGCAGAAATCGATGGACACCGCGGGCGCGCCAATCTCGAGCGCTTCGCGGTAGAGGCTGAGAATATATGCGCGCACTTCCGGCACTTCATACCGCAGCACGTGGCCGCGCATCCATTCTGGGTGCTCCTTCGAGAAATCGCCTTGCAGCGGTGAGCCGGGGTAGCAGTTTGTAGCGCCAAAATTCGCGTGCGGCGCGAGCATCATTTCGCGGGTATACCGCAGCGTCGCATCGAGCGTATTCGTGAACTGCTGCATCTTGCCGACGTTGTCGGTCGTCGGGACGGCGATATCGCCGATGGGATCGCCGATGGTCGAATAGAGCAGCGGATCGGTCTGCCGCGATTCGTAGACCACCTTCATTCCGAACCGGCCTATCTGCGTATCGACGATCTTGATGCGCGCTTCAGCAAACGCCGAAAGCGGTTCGCGATGCTGGAGTGTCTCGGTGACGTTGTCCCAAAATGCCCAGGAATAGGGTTCCCAATATCCCGCAACAAGCCGATCAACGGGACCGCCGAATCGCGCATCGAGTTCGATCACGCTCGCGTCCGGCAGCGGGACGAGTTTGATGTAATCGACGTGCGCCTGCTGCCAGCCGGTGTAATTGTGCGTTTGGCGCAGCACAAGATTCTGCCGGTCCATGCGCGTCCAACGCCACAAGACTTCTTCGCGCGGAAACCGGCTCCCAAGTTGATCGGCGCGTTCATCGCCCGTGAGGCGCAGCCGGATCGCGCCCGCCGCCGGATTCGTACACAGGTAAATGGCGTAATGCCCCTTGAGCGCAAGCGGATACGTCAATGCGGGAAGCGGCGTAGCCGCATCAATGTATCCCGCAAGCGCGTTGCCCAGCGACATGCCATCGGCAAGCGCATAGTCGGTGCGGAACCCCCAGGCCTTCGCGCCGGGCACAAGTTGATCCTGTTGGAGGACTCTTGACCAATCCTCGATATAGACCACATCGCGGTTGTCTGCTTCGATCAGCGTTTGCGCCTGGCCCAGCGGCTCGCCGCTCGCCCCCTCGACCGTCACGCGGAAATCCACATTGACCTGTCCTTCGCGCGTCGCGTCTGGATATGGGTTAAATACGATAGTCCGCGCAAGGCCGGCGGCCCGCCGTTCAACGATGCGGCCTTCAGCGTGCCACAGGTTCCACGTCGGCACTTCGACCATGTTGTATGCTGTCTCGCTCACAAGCGGCATGACATCCGCCGGCCGCCAGTCATTGGCCCCCGGCAGCGACCACGCGCATGCGACGGTGACGGTGTCGGGCGCGGTTGCGGGAACTGTATAAGAAATATGGATATTACGCGAAACGGGATCGACGCGGGACGCCGTGATGTCCTGCGCCTGCGCCAGGCCGCATAGCGCGACGGCCATGATGTTGAAACGGTGCATCTTCGGGTCCCCCCGTGAAATAATGGGCGCATTGTAGCGGGCACGACAGGGGAATGTAAGTTTGGCCGGATAATCGAGCATCGCCATTGAATTCAATTCGAGGTATATGCTTCACTTCGCGCGCACGATTGGTGATTTACTACTTGGTGGGAGTACGCGGCATGCGTGAGATTGCGCGGGCCTTTTTTATAGTTATTCTAGGAGCTGGTTGCGTGTTTCTGACAAACGCGCAGGAACCCGCGCCCGCGCCTGCTGCGCCTGCACCCGCCGCGCCAGCGCCCGCGGAACCCGCTCCATCGCCGGAATCTGCTCCCGCTCCGGCGCCTCCCGCTCCGCCATCTTCTCCCGTCGTTCACCAGACCTTTGTCCGGGTGTTTGGCGAAGCTATCGTATTTGATCCGGTTTTTAGCGCGCAGGTCGTGAAAGATACACCGGGCAAACGGCATTACGTCGACATGAACGTCGACGGGAAACCGGAGGAAGTCTGGTTCGTCGATACTGATCTTCGGCATCCCGAAGCGATGCGTCCGCTGCTGGTGCGCGTCATCGATGAAGATGGCGATCTGGTTGAAGGCGGTGAACCGGACCAGGACAGCGATCTCTACATTGCGGATTGGAAAGGCGACGGTGTCATAGACGCAGCGGCCGACTATATCGACCGCGACGCCGACCAGGATATTGCGGAATTGGTGTTGTACCGCGCGGGTGGCGCGCTTGCGAACGGCGACGAGAACGTCATGACCGCGTGGTGGAGCCGGGACCTTGGCGATGACAATCTGTTGTGGCAGAACGCGGGCTATGGATACGACCTCGCGTTGGCCCAGTGGAACAGCCATTTTGGCGGCAACGAAATGCATTGCGGTTTCGTGCTCGCGCCGGACGCCACGGAATGGAAACCCGCGGGCGATACGCCGTTCTTTTTCATGAACCGAGACGGCGATGTCATGAGCGAGGAGAATCTCCGCATTGAGGCCGATGGTCTCGCGCTCCGTACCATGCGGCACAGCTTCGACGCTGATGGCGACCATACAATCAACGCGCAACATGACTATGACGTGTCGATTACGGCGCGCGCCGCCGCGGAGGGCATTGCTATCGCCGAAACGGACATCGAGCGGACCGACATTCGCGGCGTCCCCGCCGGACCCTTTCTCCGGTTCGATGCCGCGCAAGCCATTCTTCCTGCCGTGGTGTGGGACCGCATGCTGCTTACGTGGGACGAAAACGACGACAACGTCGAGGGCGTGGATTTCACGGACCGGCATGAACGCTGGGAAGGCGTGGTCCCGACAGGTGTCGAAGGGTTCGATCAGGTCGGCGGTCCGCATTCCGGGGCATTGAACAAGCGCTTCGAGCTCGCCGTGCAAACCGGCAAACCCGCCGCCGTATACTTCCATCCCGCTGATCACCGTTTCCATCTCTCCGGCGCGAAACGTGCCTGGCTCGACGTCGACGCCAATTACGATCGTGTTGCCGACATGAAATATGCATTCACCGATTCGGACAGCGATGGCGCGATTGATACGTGGAGCATTGACGTCGACGCGGATGGCAAGGAGGACGACTCCTGGAAGTCGCCTGCCCCGGTGACAGCCGTCAACTGGGCGTGGCAGGACGTCTATGCCCTGCAATCCGCGGAGTTGGCCGCGTTGCCTGCCGCACTATATGCATTAACGCAACGCCTGGAACAGGCGATCACCGCGAAAGGGGCCGATCCAAACGCCGCCGGCGATTCAGCGGCATTCGTGCGGAACGGTTTTCGCGCCGAAACTGTGAACCCTGCCATCACATCGAAAATCGTGTCGAGCGCGGAATCGGTTCGCTACTACCTTGATGTGACGAAAGACGCGTATCTCGTGCAATTGAAAAAACTGCACGACAATGCCGCGTTATGGCAAACCGTCGCAGACGCGCGCGGCCTGGGTGATTACGCGAAAATACAATTGCTGGTAGAACAGGAATTCGCGCTCACAACGGCCCTGACACCGTACACGGATTGGATCGCCGCGCGAGACGCGGAGGCAAATCCAAACCCGCGCGTGGGCTCCGCGATTGACTGGATTCCCGACAGTGTCGGTTGGGAATCGGAGCAGGCTTCGTATCGCGCATACTGGGGCCAAGTCGATATCTTCGGGAAACGCGAGCAGCGCCTGGTGCTTTCAGACGCATCGGTGGACGCGAACAACCAGGCCGACACCTCCTGGGGAATGGATGCGCTAAACGTTCGCGATACGAGCGGACTGGGTGGTCTGACGCTGTACGTGAACGGCCAGCCCAACGCCGTGCGCAGTCCGGGCGGCAACGGCGTGGTAACTTTCGAGAAGAGTCTTGTCGAGCAGAACAATAACCGCGCCATTGTCGAAATGAAGGCATCGAATGTAGGGCCAATCGGCAATGTCTATACCGTTCGCATGCGCTTTACCATCGAAGCAGGCCATCGTGAAACCGCGGTGGAAGTGCTCGTCGAGGGGGCCGAGAGCAACGATTTGCTTGAACTCGGAATCGGGTTGACAAAGCTGGTGCATCAGGAATACGCGCTCGATCCCGCGGCCGGCGTAATGGCCGCGTGGGGATCGCAATTACAATCCATCGGCACGATTGGCCTCGGCGTTGTGTTTCCGCCGGAACGCTTCCTTCGCGAAGGAGATGTGCCCGGAGAAAACCACGTCGTTATCAAAATCGAACGCGGTGTTCCCCTCACCTACTACATCCAGTTTGACTGGCTCCGCGGCCGGCAGTATCCCGTCGCGCCCGTTTTGGAAAATTGGAACAAGCAACTTCACGCTTTCGCAAGCGCCAAGGCGGCCGCCAAGTAAGATTTCATTCAGGCGGCCGGGTTCCCGTCCGCAGACGTTTTCCCTTCATTGAGCCCATTTCTGCCACTTTTCCGGCAAGGCATTATGCGCAAACAGTAAACACTTGACATAATGCCAAATTCTTGCTAAATTTCCCATGAGACCATTAAAGTACACTATTAGTTTGAACCAGGTATAAGGCCACCCCTAGATATGGCGTCCCAAATGTCAGGTCATGCCTCTCTCATAGGCTTCGCCTTTGGCGGATATGAGGTGCAAACCCTTATCGGGCGAGGCGCCATGGGAACCGTATATCTTGCCCGCGACATAGCCCTGAACCGGCAGGTCGCCCTGAAGGTCTTGTTGGGCAGCATCGCGCGAAACCCTTCAATGGTACGCAGTTTTTACCGTGAAGCCCAGGCCGCCGCCCCACTACGCCACCCAGGCATTGTGCGCGTGTATTCCGCGGGCATCGAAGGTGGCACGCCCTATATCGCGATGGAATATGTGCCGGGCGAACCGCTGGACCGATTTCTGCGGCGGAAGGGCCAAATAGCCTGGCAGGCCGCGCTGTATATCGGGGGCCAGGTCGCGGATGCCCTTCAATGCGCCCACGACGCGGGAATCATTCACCGGGACGTGAAACCGGCGAACATTTTGCTGGACAGACAGGGCAGAGTGCGTCTGGCGGATTTTGGGATTGCCCGGGTCCGCACGGTGGAACAAACCGGCGCTGAACCGAGCATCATCGGCACGCCGCAATACATGAGTCCAGAACAGTGCGCCGGTGGCGAGGTGAGCGAAAAAACGGACCTGTATTCACTCGGGGTCACGCTGTTTCAAATGATAGCGGGGCAACCGCCGTTCAAGACGGATTCGCCGCAGGCCCTGATGCGGCTGATTGCATCGGAATCCGCGCCGCGATTGAACCGGGTCCGGCCGGACGTGCCAGACGATGTAGCGCGATTCGTCGCGCTCTTGCTCGAGAAGAATGAAAATGATCGCCCCGCAAGCGCCCGGCTCGTTTGCCAGGCCATCGACCGCCTCCAACAGGAAGAGGGCGGGCGGTCCGCGATACCACAGGCGCTCGCCGCCTACGTGCGAGAGCAAGCGCAGGATTCTCCGTTGCGACTCATGACGCCGCCCCCGTCGAAAGACAAGGCGAAACCTGTAAAGCCCGATAGCACGGGCGCCAGGACGTTAAACCGGCGCATGCTGGCGGTCACTTGCGGCGTCGTGATGACCATGGCCGTTATCACAATCGTGTCCACCGGGCTGGCCATGCGCGACACCCGGGCAACCGTAGCCGCGCAGGAGATCGGCAGTTGCCAGTTCATTCCCCAACGCGACGGCAGCGTGATTGCAGCTTTGCCCGCGCCAGCGTTCCAGGCGGCGCGCCTGAGTTGGGCGGGCGCCGAGGATACGCTATTCGTCGAGGCGAACGGCGTTGATTACGCGATGACGCGCGGAAGCGCAGGCATACTTGCGCTTGACCCGGTCGCGACACGTTGCATGGGATTGGTGATGCCGGCAGGCGCGACGCTCGCCGAGGGCGTGGACGCAGCCGCGGCGTTTCCCCTGGCGTTGACCAGCGGACAACGGACGGCAACGACCGCCCCGGCGATATTGTTGGGCCAGCGCGGCAGCATCAATGACGATACGTTCACCGGTCTGTTATTTGCCCAGCAATGGAACGAAGGCGCGCCCGCGATCAATCCCCTGGCGGCGTTCGAGACCGTGAAGCGGAAGGCCGCGCCGTGGAGCGAGGACGCGACCGCGCAATGCTTACATGCCGTATTGCGCCCCGACGGTGGCGCGGTTTGCATGGTGATCGAAAACGAGGACGGTGGAAATTACCTCGCCGAGCAACGTGTATATGGCGGATCACCAATGACACCATTAACCGGACCAGGCGCGCGTATCGCGCCTCATTCAGTGCAATACACCCCTGCGGGAGACCGCGTGTTATTCCTGCGTCACGATCCAAGTGGTAAACAGGAACTCTGGAGCGCGCCGGTGTCCGGCGGACACGGAACGCTGCTGTCGATCGGCTTTTTCACCGGCGAGTATGCCATTAGCGCGTCGGGAGACCGTGTCGCCGCGGCGTGGAGCGCCACCCCTGGGGATCAACCAGAATTGCGCGTGCTGGATGCGTCGGATGGTTCGGTCGTGTACCGGCTCGGCAACGCCACCGTGGGTCACGATGCCTGGTTGCGCGCTTCTGACGCATTGGTCGCCGCTGTGCGTGAAGAGAATGGATTGCGGCAACTGCACGTTATCACGCTGGCCACGCCACTGGATCAACGAACGTTGACTTCGCTTGATCAAGGCGTTGGTGACGTGACGGCGGTATCGGCGGATGACCGCTGGGCGGCAGGCATTGCGCAAGGCAAGGACGGCGTGCGTGTAGTATTCGTCGATCTCGAAGTCAGCACTCCAACGCGGACCGCGTCGCACGCTGTGTCGATCATCAAAGACCAAACCTAGCGAAACGGGACGGAGCATTCACCATGCGAAACGGGGGCGGCGCGTTACCAGCGCGGCACATACTCGGGAACTACGAGTTGTTCGAGGAGTTGGGCCGCGGCGGCATGGGCATTGTCTACCGCGCGCTGGATTTGTCGCTGGACCGGGTAGTCGCCGTGAAGATTCTGCGCGACGACCTCCGGTCGCATCCTTCCATCGTGACGCGGTTCAGCCGCGAGGCACAGGCCGCGGCGCGGCTTGATCACAAGAACATCGTGCAGATTTATTCCGTTGGCGCGGTAGACCGTACCCCGTTCATCGCGATGGAATACATTGATGCAATGCCGCTGAGCGCGGTCATGCAGCGCGAGCACCGGCTGGACTGGACCTATGCGCTCGAAATTGGCAAACAGATTGCCGCGGCGCTTGCGTGCGCGCACGACTGCCATGTCATCCATCGCGATGTCAAACCGCCGAACATACTCCTCGACGATCGGCGGCACGCTTATGTCACGGACTTCGGGATCGCGAAAATCCTTACGTTGGACGATAACCTTACCGTTGATGGCACGCGCCTGGGAACGCCGCATTACATGGCGCCGGAACGCTGCAAGAACGGCGACGTGACTTCGTCGAGCGATCTGTACTCGCTGGGCGTGCTGATGTTTCAGATGCTTACAGGGCGTCTGCCCTACGAAGCCTCGACGCCGGTCGAAATGATTCAACGGATTATCTCGGAGCCGCCCGCTCGCGTGCGCGGATTCGTGCCCGGCGTGCCCGAAGACGTCGAGCGGCTCGTCGCGTGGCTCATGGAAATGAACCCGAAGCACCGGCCCGCCAACGGCCATGTGGTTTGTGAAGCTATCGAGCGCGTGCTGACGGGCAAGCCACTTGACGCCAGTGAGGCGCGGTCAACGGACACCATCGAAGAGTTCCGCCGTTCGCTGGCGTCATCCGCGCAATCGAAAAACCCGGCGCACAATAAGGCCGCGACATCGGCATTCAGCCGCCGGCGAATCACAATGGCCGCCGGCATATTCCTTTCCGTTGGCGCGCTCGCGTGGTTCGGCATATCCTGGCTGGCCGGTCCTGCCACGACGCTCTCCGTGCCCCAGGCCGGCGTCTCGACGTGGTTCGCCCCGGCTCGGGTCGCGGCGTTCAGCAGTGAAGGCAACAACGTACACCTCGCCGAGCTCCAATTTCCGGGCTACTCGGTTGCGTCGATAACCAATGCCGGCGCAGACGGCGCGGTCGCCGTAGTTGTCCAACAGGAGGGCGCCGGGGGAAAACACGCGCTGTGCATCGTATCGCCCACATATCAGGACGCGCGGCTCCGGCTCGTGTCAGACGGAACGCAGCGTATGCAACTGTCCGCCGCGGTGCATGGGATGCAGGGATCGTTGTTCGATGGATTCGCACTTGTGCATGCAGGCTCTGAATCTGCGTTCATGTCGTTGCGCGCAACACATTCCAATGCGCCGATGACGGTCTTACCCGAATCGTTCGAGGTCGCGGACATGCATCCATCCGGTTCGCGTTGGGTTGCCGCCATCGAGCGAAACGGCGCCCATTTGTTGGCGGGGTATGCGTGGGAAAATGGCGTAGTCACCGAGACGGTACTTTCCCCGGGTGGCGTGCGCATTTCACGTGTCCAGTATTCGCCCGATGGGGATATGATTGCCTTTCTTCGCGAAATCGGCGGCGGAAAGTTCGCGTTGCGCGTGATACCCGCGACAGGAGTCGTGGAAGAACCGGCGCCCATCGCGGAAGGTTCTATTGCAATAGGAAACGCGGCATTCAATCAGGATGCCAGCGCAATACTCGTAGCCGATGACGCAAATGGATCGCTTGAAGCTATCGCGACGGCGTCGGGCAAAACCGTTGCGCATATCGGCGCCGGGTTGCGCGGCGCATGGGACATCACGCGCAACGCCATTGTGTTCTCGGCGCCGGATCGAGACGGAGCGGCGCAGTTGTGGCAGGTGCGCGCGGACGCTCCCGCCAAGCGCACCCAACTCACGTTTCTGGACGCGGGAACGGCCCGCGAGGTTACGATAACCCGTGACGGGGATTGGGCCGTCACGCATGCGGCAAATACCGGCCGCCCGAGCATTGTATTCGCGCGCCTTACGAACTGACGCTTTCTAATTCACGTTGGCCCGAGTCATCCCGACTACTCCCTGATTCACCAACGCGCGCAGCAACGTCGCGGCGCCGCATTGGTTTGACACGGCGTCTGCATCGAAAACGTGATCGCGAACATATCGGCCTTGCGTGTAGTGATTGGAAAAACTCCATAAATAGGGCGATGGCACGCGGTGTTTGCGGTAACCGAAACCGTTATACGCCTCCCATTGAAACAACGCGCCCGAGACACTCCAATCGTCCCAGCGATCGAGGGTTTGATACCGTAGCGCATCCGCGGCGCTAACTTCCCAGGAAAAGGGTGGTTCACCTTGGAGTGGTCTGCCGGATGGCACGCGGCGCGTACGCGCGGTGAGTGGATCGCCATTGTGCAAATGTCCTGAAAATGAGAAACCAGATTCGAGCGCGTGAACGGCGCCAATAAACCACCAAGGCACGTTCAGTGCGCCGCCCACCGCCGCATACCGCTCACGGTGTTTGCACACGTTCGCAGCGTACCAGTTCACGGTCGCCAATTTATCCGGTCGCAGCACACACTGCGCGAACATGGTTTCATATTCCATGCGCTTGTCGGCGGGGGCCAGGCTTGAGGGCCGTGGACTATGCTGTTCATTTGCCGATGCAGACGGCAGCGCCGCCGGGACTTCTGCGTCATCTGCAATGCGGTCTGGGTCATCAAGCAAGGCCGCGGCCGTATCCGGGAACTCTTCGCGGGCGGCGCGGAGAAGGAGGAGGCGCGCGTCCTCGACGGCTTGCCGCAGCACCAGCGCGTCGAGCGGTGTTGCCGCCAGCGGTCTGCCCAATACGCTATGCAACGATTCGGCCAGCGCGTTCAATGTCACCGCGCGCTCCGCGAGTGACGTGATGCCGGTGTGCGCATAAGCCCGGTGCAGACGCCGCAACGCAGTATGTATTCGCATGCGCTCAGCGTGGGGAATGCCGGGCGCGTGCAACATACGGGACAACCGGTCCAGCGCTTCGGCGTACACCCGGCCGATATCCTCATTGAATGTGCTCATGGCCGGATTCCTTTCGCCTGCGACGCCGAATTCAAAGCTGTGAGTTGGTTTTGGGTTTCCGTAATCAAGCGGACATAGCCGCCGAGCTTGGAGTGGAACTGGAGAATATCGGCCGTATGAGCGCGCTGCTGTTCGTGCAGACCTTGGGCGACGCGCAATTGTTGGGCGAGCCGTTGTTGCACCAGGGAATCGTGCGGGCGCGAGCCCACCGGCAATGCGCGCGGCGGCGCGTCCGGTGACAAGGCCATTCGCAATGCGTGAACGTCCGCCTCAAGCCGCGCGCGCTCCAGTGCGTCTGGTGTTCCCGCATCGGGCGGCGCGTGTTCTCCGGCGATACGGTCTATTTCCGTCAGGATGGATTCCTGTTTGAACGCCAGGTCCGCAATGGCCTCGCCCGTCACGCCCACGCGGACACGGTATAAGTCCGGCGTCGCCGCGCCGAGCACGTCGAGAATTTCGCCGACCGCGGGCGCACCTGAACGGATAGCTTTATTCAGACCAGCGCGGTCGCGGGCATCCGCCAGAAATCGCACCAATCCAGAGATGGCGCTGCCCAAGGGCAAACCGGCGGAAACGTTCGAGATCGAGAGAAGCGATGCGGCGGCATTCGCGCTATGTTCGAGCGCGCCGGAGTCGTGCCCTTCCGACGCGGCGCGTACCGCGCCGCGATAGAGGTCGAGTGCGAGCACCGCATTGCGAAATCCCGCGATGCCGGGGTCTTCTGGTGCAACGGTGCGCGCAATATCTGGGTCGAATGCAGTGGGGTATTCGGTAACAGTGACGGTTTCCGTCCGCTCGTGCGCGCGCAATTCTTCAATTGTGTGCGCGTGATCGTCAATCAGCGAACGTGACGCTGCAGTGACCGCGTCCATGAGCTCGGCGAACGACTGCGTTTCCACTACGGGCGCGTGCGCGCAGGACAACAATGGAAGCAGTGCAATGGGCAAAAGCCGTGGAATGTATCGCATTATCTTGCGCATGGGTCTCCCCCAGTTGGATGTGTTGGCATAATGTGCGCTTATACCTACGCCCTGCGCGTTGCACCCGCTACAAACCACGTTAGCCCGCGCGCAGCGCCTTTGACTGCGGTGACGAAGCGGGTAGCGCAGACACCGCTTCGCGTAGACTCGGTCTTGCGGCAAAACCCCCAACCCGGCTCAAACTACGCTAGCCCGCGCGCAGCGCCTTGGACTGCGGTGGCGAAGCGGGTAGCGCAGACACCGCTTTGCGTAGACTCAGTCTTGCAGCAATACCCCCAACCCGGCTCAAACCACACTAGCCCGCGCGCAGCGCCTTGGACTGCGGTGGCGAAGCGGGTAGCGCAGCCACCGCTTTGCGTAGACTCAGTCTTGCAGCAATACCCCCAACCCGGCT
>JAWXCN010000023.1:0-11269 GCA_034408725.1 Candidatus Hydrogenedentota bacterium | reverse complement strand
GTGCGGGCAAGCTATAGCTACCGTCCCTGTTTCGCGGCGCTTCCGGCATGTCACGCAAGGTGCGCGCCGACACTCCCAAAATTTCCGCTGCGATCCGCTGCGTCACGCGCCGTATGTCCGTAACTATTGACAATTTTCAACCCTCTACCGGAAGCGAAATCCAAAAAATGTGTCAATTAATATCTCGCGGATACCAAGATGCCTACCGCGAAGGCCTTGGGGGGCCCCGGGGAGGACCCAAACGATCGGGCATGGTGGCGGCACGCCTGGAGTTAAGGGCGTGCCACCACGGCCCGATATGGCGACGCGACGGCACGGCAACACCCTTGACCGCGCGTGAGACGCCGCAAGGCCACGCGGAACGAGTCCTGGCTGCCGTTTAACCGTCGCGCGCATTACTTCGCAAGCTCGATGGTAATGTGGTGCTTCCGCGCATACCGGGTTTCGTTGCAATGCCGTTGAACACTTGGCGGCCACGTGCTCGCTTCATCGAGCAACACCGCGGGCAGAGTAGCCATCTCGTGTTGCATCTCTTCAATGCGTTGCTCCAGACCACGTCGTGCGGCTTCGCGAAACGCTTGTAGCTTCTTCGGATTGTCCCACAAGTCATCGGAGATGTGCGGCTGATTATTGACCTCGCGCCGTTCTTCATCGATACGCCTCGCCAACGTGTTCCGCCGTGCATACAGTTCGCTGGATCGCTCGTGTACTTGCGCGTACTGGCGTAACGTGTCCACGTGCGTGGTGTAGACCGCGCGCACCGGGGCCACAACTTCGGCGGGGTCATCACGAAGCATGTTGATAACTACGCTCATGCGTTCCTCCAACTTGTCCGCCTGTATCAGCTTTTCACGCGCCGTGGCTTCCTCGACAAGCATTGCCGCGACCATCTGCCGGCCTTGCGCGTGTCCAATCTGCGCGGGCAGGATGTCCAGTTCGGCGCGCACTCGCACAAGCTCCTCGACCATCTTCTCGCGCGCCGCGTCCGTTATCAACGCCGCCTCGTTCGACAGCGTTCTGAACCGCGTGAGCAATTCGTGTTGCCTTGCGTTCAATCGTTCGAGAACCGCGCGACACTCTTGCGCCACTTCCTGCGCCGTCAACTTCGGCGCGGTCTCTTGTTTTCTCACTGCGGTTGCCATGTTCAAAATCTCCTTGGTGTTTGCTTATCGCCGCGCACAATGCACAGCGTTGAATTCTGCGGCATATTCCGCGCGAAGTCCCGGATACTTGGTGTCAATCCACTTCACTTGCTCGTGCTTCGCCGTTGCGGGTTTGCGATTGCCGATACCCAATGCCGCGGCCTCGCGTAGCGCCGCGCTCCATCGGGTGGTTGCGCTCATGCCGTGCTTGGCCACGGCGCGCGCGTAGTGGAACTTGCCCAGGTCAAACGATGCGGCCATCTTGTCCGCTGGCAGTAATTCATCGGCGAATTTCGCGTTGATAATTTCCGCGCCTGAAAACCACGTTTCCGCGCGCATCAACGCAAGCATCGCCTCGACACTCTTGCCGGTGCGCTCGGCATAGATGCCCGCGAATTGCCGCGCGATCACGTCCATCGCGTGCGCGTCTTTACGCAAGTCATCCGCTCCACCGGCCGATAGTCCGTGCGGCATGTGGATCATGAAGAGTGAATTCTCGTGCGCCGATATGCGCTCGCCCGCACAAACAATCATAGACGCGGCCGAAAGTGAATACGCCGAAATTTCCGTTGTGCATGTGCCTTTGAAAGTTTTTAGCAACTGGTAAATGCTCACGCCGTCCATCGCGTATCCGCCAGGCGAATTCACCACAACGTGGATACTTTTCACGCCGCGCGATTCGGCAGCGCGCAACTGGTCCGACACGCCACGCGCCGTGAGTTCGCCATCGCCGATGCTCCCGACAAAATCCATGCGCAACGTGTTGCCACTTGCTTTTGCAAAAATCCGACCGCTCATTGCTGTAAGTTCCTTTCGAGTATTTTAAGCTGTCGCTGTAACCTGGCGATCCAATCCTGTGCCGCTTCGTTGTCACTCGTACCGACCAACAATTGGTCCATAAGAAATTCTTCATCCGCGCCATCACAGACGCGCTTGAGTTCGCCATAGCGTTTCAGGTTGACGATCATCCCGTGGCGCCGCATGTCCGCTTCGTCGATCGCGGCCTGAATAGCCGCGCGCGGAATGGTGTGTGTTTCAACTCTCATCGGCTTATTCCCGCGCATTCAACTTGCGAAGTTCTTCTAGAATCAGCTCCAGCAATTTTGCCTGGCGTTGTTGAATTGTCCCGCAGTCACTGAAATCAATTTTTTCGGCCACTGTGAATTTGCTCCTTCGTAATTGCTCATCAAGTGCGCGGGTTGCATGTTTGCAAAACCGTTGCCACTCCGGATCTGTGAAATTCAACTTGCATACCACAGCCGCACTCGACAACGCGTTTTCCAACACGTCGCGCAACTCGGGTCGCCAGGCGTTCGTGCTCATGCCGATGCGCCTCGCCGGTGCGCGCGGAGTTCGTCACTGGTGCGCGTGCTTTGTGTACGCGCACCATAAGATGCGCCTCGCCGGTGCGCGCGGAGTTCGTCGAGCAGCCCGCCAACGTAATCCATCGGGAGCGTGATATACGCACCATGCTGCCCCTGGCTCTTCGTGACAAGCGCCGGCGTTTCGCCGCGCCCGCAATACTTGCGCTTCACGGTGTCAATCAACGTGTGGATTGAAAACCGGCGATAGGCTTTGCAATCGCAGACAAGGCCAAAGTCCGGGACAAGCACGTCGGCCGCAGACTCGAATAAATTCCATTGCCGAATGACGCGGGTCCCGCCCAGGGCTTCCGCGGCTTCGCGCTCTGCGTCTTTCCAGCGGTCCGTCATGACGCCGCCTCTTGCCGAACCCGCAAACGGCCAAGGAAAATAGAAAAAATGTTGCGGATGCTTTTGTCGCTCGGCTCGGTCAGAATTTCCATCGCTACGTCCAGTACTAAACTACTGCCGTATGTGGCTACAGCCGCGACAACTTTGCCGACGTCGACGGCGTTTGCGCTTGTGCGGTATTTCCTGGCGACGGCGTTCGCAATAATCGTGCACGCCGCCTTTCGGCGTTCATCGGCTGTAGCGCCCGCGAGCTCGCCAAGGCGCTTCTCTAATTCCCGACGCAACGCGATTGCAGGCGATAGCTCGACTTCGCGCTTGGCCTTAGCCATGTCCCGGACCGCCGTGTCCCGCGCTGCCACCTCGGCCTCATAGTGCGGGTTTGACGATGCCGCCGCTTTTAGGCGCTTGGCCACGTCGGGAATTAGGGTGCTGATTTTTTCAATTTCCGGCATAATTAAAAATCCAACCCCCCACCCCCGACTTTCCGGAAAGTCTCCTGTCTTGGGGGGGGTATTAAGTCTCTCTTAGTCTTCTTAACGGCCTCAATTCCGCATGGGTTATCGGCCTCAATTCCGCATGGGTTAAGGGGTTTAACCAATGCGGATTCCGCACTGGTACCCTGTGCGAATTCCGCACAGGTAAGGGGTTTACCCTGTGCGGATTCTGCATGGGTAAACCTTTGCCTTTTTCCTGTGGTTCGCGTCTGTTTCGCGGCCATTCGCGAAAGTGTTTTTTCGGTGGCTTTTGCCGTCATCCACCGCGACGAAGGCCGGTAGGAATTGGCGAGTCCGGTTGACGCGCAACGGTCCAAAAACCCATCGGCAACAAGCCGCTGTATCGCATCTCGAAAAACGCGCTCGCTCACCTGCGGGTTAGAGCAAGCCGCCCAAGGGAAGGCTATGGTTTCGCGCTCGGCAACACGCCATAACGAAATGAAATCGATTAGGACTGCTTGTGCGGGCAACGGTATCGAACGGAATGCAGGCGATTCATACAGCCGCCGATCAAGCCGGATGAAGGATTTTCCGAATACAAAGTTTGCTTGCTCGCGGTCCGCGTGTAGGTTGGTGCCGCTATGTCGTTTCGCTGTGTTCATCATTTCCCGGAATGAAAAAAGGCCACCGGTGGGACCGACGAAAGTTTCACCAGTGGCCGAAACGCCTGTGAGGCGCGAACGGGAAAGCGATTGGTTAGGCGGATTCGTCGGTCCGTGTGCCCGTTTTTCAAATGTCGAGTGCAAGTTACTCGACATCTACAAAAAGTGATAGCGCGAACCTTGCGGACCTTATGCGGACCTTTACAATCGGCAATATTTATAGGGGTATGCGTACCTTCAAAGGTCCGCATAAGGTCCGCTGGAATTATCGGATTTTCGTGTCTAACTGTTCTTGGATGATTGGTAGAACAGTCTTTTTGTCCGTGAGTAGGGTTACTTTCTGCGAAAAGTATTCTTTGAGATTTCCGGCTTGGTGTTGTTTTTTTAGGATGGTAAACACCATTTCCGCGTTCCACCGGGTTGCTGACAATCCTTGTTGCCGCGGGGTTGTTTGTAAGATGAATCCGATTGCAGCCCGCAACGCTTCCCGCCGCTTCGCCGCGTTCACTTGGTTTGTTTTTGCACCCTTGTGAGGGCCACGAGATACTTTGACCTTTGCCAGCGGGAACATCGCATTCAACTCCGGCGCAACCGCGTATCCCTTGCCACGTGCCCAGGCGACAAACGCCGCCGGCCGTATCATGTAGGTGTATTCGACATAGCTCTCGACGCCGACGGCTTCCCCTTTTGGAAACTTGCCAGAACGTATAACCGCTTTGGAATAGTCGTACTTGATACGCGAATGGTGGGAAGTCTGCTTGACGCCCTGTAGCGATCCTTCGTCCACACACAGCACGGCTTGCTCGACTATCTTTCTCGCAGGTACCCATGCCGTGCCGCCGTGCGGCATCTCTTTTCCGCACAATAGATGCGCCAGCGTCCAAACCCACAAGTGATTGTCCGCAAGTAAATCCGGTTTCCATTTTTCCCAATCCGCTTCGTTCATTTCTCGCACTCCCGTTGGTGCTCCGTGCTTCAATAAACCCCGCGCGGCCGGCGCCACGGTATGCGGTTTTCGGGAGCTACCCTAGACCGCGCGGGGTGAGAGACAAAAAACTATGTTGCTTCGATCTCGGCAATATCCGCCAACAACTTATGGACGCCGCGCGCGAAATGGTCTTTCACGGAATCGCCAGTCACGAGTTCCGGTAGTGTTTGTCCCGCTTCCCATAAGCGATAGACTAACAGGCTGATCGCGCTCTCGTGCGTCTTCTCCGTTTCCAGCAACAACCGGATTCCGCGCGCGAAATGGTTAATCGCTTCGTCCCCGCCGACGTCCGGCTTCTCCGCGTCTCCGCATGCGCACGAGAGTCCTTCGGCAAGCATGTTGAGCGTGTCAACGATGGATTGCTTGTACGGCTCGGGCTCCGCCGCCGCCTGTTTGTTTTCGGACAGCACTTTATCGAAGTAAGCGCATTGTATTTTCGCGAATTCTTTCAGCGTCTCCATCAATTTGTCATGTTCCGACTGCGACGGGATTTCCGGCAACGTCGCCGGCGCATCATCGTCATCATCGTCGGTCCTCAACTCGTCCGGGCTTGCAAGTTTCAGTTCGGGGAACCGCCGCGCCTTGTTGAGGTACAGCACAGCGCCACACCACGGGCAATAACGCGCTTTATCGTTGAGTATCGTGTGGTGCCCGCCGCAACGCTCGCAAAGGTTTTCCGTAACACCCGGTCCGGCTGGTGCCCAAATCTCCGGCCCGTAGAGTTCGACTCGCACGCCCTTCAGCCATGGAACGGCTGATAGCTTCGCGTCGGGGTTATGGAATGCCTTCGTGTCCGGGTGGACATCTAGACACGTGCGGTTTTTCGGCCTCTTTCCGGTTGGCTGTGCTTTCATTTCGCACCCCGCTTTCGTAGGCGCAATTCAATAAGACGCCGAAGGTTCTTCCAGTCCTGCAAAATCTTTTGCCGATACCCAGGATTGACACGCTTGTTTTTCTTGCTCATTTCGCACCCCGCACGTCTGTGTGGGTCAGAAGTTTGGAACCGCAGTCCACACAGTAGGTGCCGTCGCGCACGACCTTGCATTTGGAGCACCAATCGAACTCGACCGGCCCGGACAGCCGCGCCACGGTTGCTTCGTGGAGTCTGGCGTAGCGCTCCGAAGTCTTCCGGTCCTCCTCGCGGAATTTGCGTACCTGTTGAATCAAGGCGCTCGGTGGCTGCGATTTCTTCGGCTTGGCGGGTTTCTTCGGCTTCGGCATGATGCAATTCTCCCCTCTTGAAGGGTTGCACCGGGTAGGGTAGAATCGGAATTGACTGGTTCCGACTACCTACCTGGTAGTTAAGACTCTTCACCCGCCGGGTGCTACAACATCCGGCGGGTATTTTATTTCAGAATGCGTCGATGTCCTTCGAATACCCCTTGGCCCTCACGTAATACCGCTCCGTCACTGTCACGCTGCTATGCCCAAGCCATTTCGACAGCGTATAAATTGGTGTGCCGGCCATCGCGTGCAGACATGCGAATGACACCCTCAACCGCTGAAAAGCATCGTCTGTGGACAACCCCGCGGCCTGTAGCGCCGCGAATAATTGACGCCGCGGCTCGAACCGGTAGCGGTGCTTCCCTTCGTTCTTGTGTCCGCTCTCGAACAGGAAACCGCTTTCCTTCCGATGCGGATACAGCGCGTCGAATACGCGCCTGCTCATCGCGATTGTGCGTTCTTCCGAATCCTTCAGGTCAAATCCCTCGAACGCCTTGATCTCGACTATAGGCTCCTGCCCGTCGAAGTGGAACCACTCCCAACGCGCCGCCGTGATTTCCTTCCGGCGAAGTCCCGCCCATCCGCCCAGGAGCACAGTCCATTCCGCAACCTGGCCAACTTTCGCAGCGTACTCGAGCAGCTTGTTGAGTTCGGCTTCGTTGTGCGGTTCCGGCAACTTCCGGGTGATGGTGTAGCGTTCGATCCCGACTGTCGGGTTCGGACCCGAATACCAACCCTGTTTAATCGCCCGGTTGAATATTGCACGGATGTCCTTCAGCGCACTGTTAACCGAGGCTTTTGACCAACGGCCTAATTGTGCGGTCTTGAACTCTTCGAGCGTGATGCGAGTAATCTGGCTCATGCGGTACGCGCCGCTATGCTCGATCAACGCCTTCCAGAATGTTGTTTGGATTTTCAGCGTTGCATCCCGCCGATGCTCCCGCGCCCATGCCTCATACTTTGCCCAGAACGCCTCGACAGGCAGATCAAGCGCGTTCTGAAGGTATTGCTCCCGATTCCCGTGGAAGTCCGCCATGCGGGCATCACGCTCGGTTTCCGCATCTGTTTTGTTTGTAGCATCCAACCGGGTCCACACCACTTGCCCTCTGCACCGGTGCTTCCACGAGTAGATTCCATTGCGCAACACGATGGTGCCGCGTGTAATTGGTCTCGACTTTCGCCCCGCTTTACTTTGACCCCTAATCATGAGAATTATAGTTGCCGGAAAGTAGCGAAAATGTCAAGTAGTCGAATTTGGCCCCGTAGTGGCGCATTCGTAAGGTATTGCGTAGGTGGGAGTTATATGGCGCGCCCGATACGATTTGAACGTACGACCCCTTGCTCCGGAGGCAAGTGCTCTATCCGCTGAGCTACGGGCGCGAAGGAAAGTCCGTGGTTTTGACTGAGCGCATCGTACCACATACACTCACTCCCTTTCCATGCGCACCAGGCCCGTAAGAGGATAATTAGTAATGAATCAGTGGCTAATCGGATTGGCGGAAGAAGCCGGCCGCATGACCCTGGAGTACCGTGAAAAGGGGTTCGAGGTCTTTACGAAACCGGATGGTTCCCCGGTTACTTCGGCGGACCTCGCCGTCGATGCATTTTTACAGCGAGAACTGAAATCACGCCATCCCGGCGACTGTGTGCTGTCGGAAGAATCGCCGGACGACCCGCTCCGCGGCCAGGCGCGTCGCGTGTGGATCGTAGACCCAATCGATGGAACGGCGCATTATGCGGCGATGCGCGACGGTTTTGGCATCCTCATTGCCCTGTGCATCGACGGCGAAGCGGATGAATGCGTCGCTCTCTTTCCAATGCACAAAATCCTCCTGTACGCCCGGCGAACATTCGGTGCATTTGTGAATGGCCGTGCCGTGAAAGTATCCGCCAATTCAACCAGGCCAAAAATTGCTACGCACGCAGAACGGTTTTTGCCGTTGCACACCGCGCCAGCGCAGTTGCGCAACAATGCCATCGCGATTTTCCAGGTGATCACAGGGGAGCTGGAAGGATGCATTTGCATGACAAGTCCAAGCACGGGAGAACACGACTATGCCTGGGCAAGTTGTGCGTTTGAGTCCGCCGGTGGAATGCTGACGGACATCGACGGCGTACCGTTGCGGTACAACAAGGCCGTCCGAAGGATGCCGGCCATCGTACTTGGCAGCAATGGTTTGGTTCACAACGAGCTTATGGCCAACGCGCGCGCCCTGATGGATTGATCGCGCCAATTCCGCGATGCTTTCGCATGCAGAATAACGCGGCTGCCAGGCCCGAGAACATGGCCGCAATTGATATCGCCATTCCAATTCTAAAACTCATGGGCTCGTAACGGAACTCAATCGTTTGCTTTCCCACGGCAAGCTGGACCGCGCGAAACAGGTAGTACGCGGAATGGATCGGCGCCGTTTCGCCGTTGATGTAGGCGTTCCATCCGGGAAAGTATTGATCGCTCAACACCAATGCGCAAGGCGCGGTGGTTTGCGCTTCCAGTCGAACAGTGTTCATGGTGCGCCCGGCAAATCGGACCGTTCCGATATCATTCGTCGTATTTTCCGGCAAGGGCGGCTCGAAGTTTTCTTCCAACAAAACAGTCTGGGCGGGATCGAACGTTCGATCGTCCAGCACGTCGAAGATCGCTTCGCGGTCTGGCAGCACGCGGGCATTGGGTACCAGACGCGCGCGTGGCCAAGCGCGAAGGTTTTCGTAGACTTCCAGTCCGTCAATTGTCTCGACGAGTTTGAAATTTTTGCGTTGGTCTTCGGGTACAAACAGCGTAAGTGCTGGAAGGTTTAAATAGTATTTCACGGAAAATACCGGATCGATACTGTTCCAGAGTTTCACCTTTTCACGCAACACTTTCACCCGTTCTGGATAAATGCCATCGTATCCCAAAAAATCTTCTATCCCGTAGAACTGCATGATGCCGTCGGGGATTGTCGCGGAAGAGGCGGAACCCAATGCGAATCGGGGAGGCGGGTCCTGACTTTGAATCCAGTTTGTAAGCTTGGTTTCGGGCAGAATGCGGTCCAGTGGGGCGGTTGGATGAATGCCATGCGACGCATATAGCAGGTCCGCGACCAACAACGCCACTAGAGTGTTCGCGAGACGCGTACTTTTCCAGCGAATCAGCAGGACAAGTATTGTAATCGCGGACAATGCGAACACGAATGCAATGCCAAGCTGCATCTGCACGTAATAGTCCAAGCCCTTCTTTTCCAGAATATGAATGCCGCGATGAAACGAGAGGTACAAAGCCGCGCACGCGACCAATGCCGTTGCAGCGACGGCTATCGCGGGCGCGGCGTCTCGAAATGGACGTTTGCTTGCCAGAGCGTGTTCGAGACCGAGCGCTCCAATGGCGGGAATCGCGAAGGCGGGAAATGCAAACCACCATATATTCCACATTGACCCGATAACGGGCACCGCTTTAATGAAATGCGTGACGGGATGATCGAATACCACGAGCAGACAAATGAGCGCCGGCACGGCTAAACATAGCGCGCGAACGCGCAATTCGTTCCTGGCCCCTCTGCGTAGGGAAAACAACATCAGAATGCAGAGCAGCACGGCGATTCCCGGATAGATGACGGTGTTAAAATTGGAATTGATCCAACCACCCCAATAATTCCCGGTCGGCGTATGGGTCATGCCGAAATAGCGCGGCACCCAGACATTCACGAGTGCAAGGCCACTTAGTGCATGTTCGGATGATGCCTGGCCGGCGCGTTCCGCGAGGGTAAAGCTATGGCGCAGGTATTCGAGGAATGGCAGGATTTGCCCGGCGCAGACCGGTAGCGCCAATGCCCACGCGCCTAAACACACCGCTGGCGCACGCCACGGAAAGCGCATGCTGGGCCAAACTATAACCAGGCGGAGTAGAAAATAAAAGCCGGCGCCGAGCGCCATGCTGAAAGCGGTTTCCGGATGCCCGGCTAACAGCATCAACGTAGCACTCGCGGCGATTAGAAAGAATGCGCGACGGTACCGTTCCTGCAACGCCCACTCGACCCCAAGCAAGAGCAATGGAAACCAGGCGCTTACATCGGCCAGGCTCCAATAGGTCCAAACCATATTGTAGGTGGCAAGCATCCAGCCAAAAGACAAAAGGCGCGATGCAGGTTTACCAAGGCCGGTGCAACGCGCATAGATATAAGCATTAAAACCACACAGCCATACCTTCAATAAAATCAGCAGCGTACTCGCCAGATGAAGATTGATGAGCGCGTGCAACAATCTCGGGGGATAAAACACTGCGGACTGGTAGTTGGCCAGCAGCGGCACCCCGGTATGCTCATAAGGATTCCAAAGCGGCCACTCCCCCATCGACAACGCGCGGTTCGCAAGGGAGTACCATCCCGTAAACACGCCAAGGAACTCCCAGGTCAGGATCGCCTTGTCATGCGGAAAATCGGCTGGTGACCCATAGGCCTTCCACGGTGCAAAGTCGTACAGCAAATAGGCTGAAGAAATCATGTGGCCGCGCAGGAACACCAGCGGGAAAATAGCTGCGAGCGCCATCCCCACAAGGGCAGCATGAAACAAATACTCGCGGTAAGCCGATGGCACGCGCAATGTCACGCGCACGCCCGTCCGTCGTCATGCCAACATTGCAAAGACCGGGGCGCACCGGTAGTATGCGGACTTTCTAACGATAGTGGTTGCAAGGGAGTAGCGTATGTCCGTCGTCGTTGTGGTTCCGACATACAATGAACGCGACAATATCGTGATCTTGATCGATACGGTGCTCGAACACCTGCCGGACGCCCGGATACTCGTTGTTGACGATAACTCGCCCGACGGCACCGGTCAAGTCGCCGATGAGTTAGCTGCCAAAATGCCGGACCGGGTGAGCGTCCTGCATCGAAACCAGAAACAGGGTCTGGGCGCGGCGTACGTCGCTGGTTACCGATACGCGATGGAACAATTTCCAGACGCGGCGCTTTTCGTGCAAATGGATGCCGACCTCTCCCATGACCCCGCCTACCTGCCTGCTCTGGTCGAAACGGCAAGCACTGATGCGGACGTTGCCGTCGGCTCGCGATACCACGAGCAGACAAATGAGCGCCGGCACGGCTAAACATAGCGCGCGAACGCGCAATTC
>JAWXCN010000022.1:0-34636 GCA_034408725.1 Candidatus Hydrogenedentota bacterium | reverse complement strand
GCAGTCCGGCGACTTCATCGCTTTCGTATCCCATTTCAAATCCCGGCCCACCAACACCGCAAGATTCCCTAACTGCATGATCTCAGTCATCGGAGCGGCAAAATCCGCAAAGTTGCACATCGGCTCCGGCCCGCCTTTGCAGGCATCGATCCATTCCTGGTGATGACTTTTCACGCGCGGCAATATCGGAGCGGGTGCGGCGTATTCCTTGAACGCATCCTCGGGATACAAGTGGTGTACGTCACCCGCCCAATCCACCGAGTACAGCGTTCCTTTTTCTCCCACGATGATGCAGCCGTTGCCATTCAGTTCTCCACCGGCGATCAACGACTGCGAAGGTTTGTGTCCGCCGTCGTACCAATACATCTTTAATGCCGGGTTCGGGCCGTGCGCGGGAAAATCCAGACACAGCTCAGACCACACCGGAAACGTTTCGTCGCAAAGCGGAGAAGATTTTATGGTCACGGCATCCGGCATGCCGAGTCCAAGGCCCAAATACGCAATCGCCGCGTTGTGAATCCCCATGTCTCCAATGGCGCCGGACCCAAAATCCTTCCAGCCGCGCCACTTGAACGGATGATAAAGCGGATGGTACGCGCGGGCTGGCGCAGTGCCGAGCCAAACGTCCCAGTTCACGTGCGCGGGAACGGGCGGCGATTCCCTCGGCCGCTCAACACCTTGCGGCCACCACGTGCCCGCGCGATCCGTCCACACATGTATTTCGCGCGGCCCGCCGATCACGCCAGCGCGCAACATCTCGATACCCTTGCGAGAATTGTCGAATGAAACGCCCTGCGTTCCCATCTGCGTTGCGACGCCATACTCGCGCGCGGTTTCCGCCATGACCCGCGCTTCGTGAATCGTCCGCGCCAACGGTTTCTCACAATACACGTGCTTTCCCAGCCGCATCGCCGCGACGCTTACCGGCGCGTGCGTATGATCTGGCGTGCTGACGATTACCGCGTCGAACGTATCGGCACGGTCGAACAGCTTTCGCCAGTCGTCGTAACGGGCCGCGGATGGGTGCTCAGCCAACGCGCGGGAAGCCCGCTGGCTGTCGACGTCGCACAACGCGACGATGTTCTCGCCCAGGACTTCTTTGAGGTTTTCATATCCGCGCCCACCGCATCCCACCAGCGCAAGATTGACCTTTTCATTCGGCGACAGCTTCTTCGGCACGACCCGCGCCGTGTTGGGACGCGTCGCACAACCCGAATGCGCAACAAAAGCGCCGGCTGCCGCCAAAAATGCTCGTCTACTGACAGTTTGCTTTGCCATTGAATCCAAAAGCCCCCAATTTGTCCGCGGACGAATTATCCCTGAACTAAAATCCAGAATCTAATGCCGAAACCGGGCGCAGTGGGAACATCTAGTGTCATGAATCCCAAATCCTTGGCAAAAGTCACGCGCATAATCCGATCGTCAAAGTCCCCCCGTTGAAGGGGGGATTTAGGAGGATGTTCTTCGAAGTCCCCCTTTGAAGGGGGATTTAGGGGGATGTGAGGTGTGAAAGTCACACGCATGATCCGATCTTTCAAAAGTCCCCCTTTTGAAGGGGGATTTAGGGGGATGTTCTTCAAAGTCCCCCTTTTGAAGAGAGATTTAGGGGGATGCAAGGTCCGATTTCCAAACTTCATATCGAACGAATCTCAAACTCAGGACACTATCCAGTATGGGCATGAATAGAGGATGATAGCGCCATGAAACCGCACTACGACGCGATGCAACTCTGGCTTAAACGTCGCGACCCCGATGCCTTTCGCACGTTGGTGCTATCGCACGCGGGAATGGTCTACGGCACGTGCAGGCGAATACTGGGCGATGCTACCGAAGCTGAAGATGTAGCCCAGGAATGTTTCCTGGCGCTGGCAACACTGGACCACGCGCCAACGACCAACAGCATCGGCGCGTGGTTACACGGCGTGGCCACCAAACGGTCGTTGCAACGCGTCCGCAACGAAACGCTGCGAAGACAACGCGAAACCCGCGCCGTTCAGGACACTCCGCAATCCGTCGAACCTTCCTGGGACGACCTGATCGAACACGTCGACCACGCGATCGCAGAACTTCCGCCAGCGTTGCACGCGCCGTTAATCGAATATTTTTTGGAAGGAAAAACGCAGCGGGAAGTAGCACTGTCCCTCAATATCCCCGAGCGGACCGTATCACTGCGTATCGCGCAAGCAATCGATCACGTACGCGGATCGCTCCGCAAACGCGCAATTACCGTTAGTATCGCCGCGCTCTCCAGCCTGTGCCTCCAACATGCCGCGGAAGCTGCGCCTGCCGCACTCATAGCCAACCTGGGAAAGCTTGCGCTGGCGGGCCCTTCCCGCACCGCAGCCACAGGCTCTCTCGTTGCGACAACAGGCGTCGGCACAGGTCTAAAGTTCGGCGCAGTCATGATAGCTGCCGCACTGCTACTGTTCGCGTATTACTGGCAACGCCCAAACCGCGTTGATAAAACTGCTTCCGCCAAGCCGGTGGCTTCCATTCAAACCGCCAACCCCGAACTTGCCCCCATTTCACTCACCAAAAACCCGAGTGAAGCTCCGAAAGAAACCGCCCCGACGCCAACTGAACCGCCTGCAGAACCCGGCAGCGTGACGGGACGCGTGTATACCGTCGATGAACAACCGGTTCCCAATGCGGAAGTGATCCTGTTGATCGTTATCCACGAGCAACGTCACGACGACTACTATCGATTGAATGAGTCGTACGCGCGCAGGTTACGCTTTCTCAAAGCCATCACTGATTACAACGGCCGTTATCTATTCGATGTGGTGCCGTTTTTTGGTAAAGGGGAAGTCGTTGCGCATGCCGAAGGTAAACTCGGCCAACGCACCCAGGTCACGGTAATGCCTGCCGATGAAACGACAGTGCCTACAATTTTCATGCGCGACGCCGTTGGTGTCTACGGCGTAATCTCAGACGTGAATCATGCACCGCTGGATTCAGCGCTAGTTTCCGTTGAATATGCATGGCGCACGAAAGGTGACAGCTATCTGCCAATGGACCGCACCACCACGGACAGCGTGGGACGTTTCAAGCTTTGGGTGGACCCAGAAACGGAATGGATTACGCTACGAGCCATTTCACCGGCGATTGGTCAATGCTATTTTCCAAACCTTGCGGTAGGTTCGTCACCGCTTACTTTGCGCGAGCCGGCCACCGCCACACTCTACGGGCGCGTTTCTGCGCCGAATGCAGGCCCCTTCAATATCGGAACGTCCGTAGTTGTCATCGGCCAACTTCCAAGCCCCGAGTTATCAGTCTGGTATTCTGGCGGAGTGCCAATGGAAATAGTCGAAGTTCCACTAGATTTTTCCGGAAATTATCGCATCAAGAACTTGTATCCGGGATTAAATTACAGAGCGCATGTTTCTAAAACAGACCCCGTTGACGATCGCCGGAAAATTCCGTTGCAGGTAAAACACAACTTCATAGTTAAAGAAGGCGAATCGATCGAGTGGAGTCCCGAAGTTTCAAGTCCCATCACATTCTCAGGACGCGTTCTTACCGAGATTTCAAAAACCCCGGCGCCGCGCATCTCCGTCTACGTGCTAAAGGACGGTAAAATCCTCCAACACGGTAATCAATCCGACGTTGACGGTCATTATCGCGTTGATGCGACGAAAGGCTCCGGCCGTTACCAGATCGTCGCCTACCACGACGGGTCGCTCCATGACGAAATTCGCGATGACCACATGCGGCGCTTCGCGAAATCGTATGACTTGAAAGGCGGAGAAACAATCGAAGTAGACTTACCCATCTACGAACCGGCGACTCTGCCGCTACGCATCATCGACGACATTGGAAATTCCGTCAACAGCATCAGTTACACCGTCCACATTACGCTGCCGGATGGCACTGATTATTCTTGGGGCAATTCGACTCAAATTGGAGACGACGGCAACCTCCCTTTCAAAATCTACACCCCCGCGACCGATTTCTGGATGGAAATCAAACCGTTTAACCTTGACATAGAAAAACCGTTTGCAACGCCACATTTTGAGATCACGCCGGGCGCAATTCTCCCTGAACAGACAGTTGTTTTCGATAGACCCTGTGGAGTCAAGGCACGCGTCACGAACGCAAACGGAATTCCCCTCCGACACACATCCCTGGAGTTCTTTGCACGGTTTGATGACGGAAACGAACAACTGCTTCAACTCGCAACGGACACGGAAGGATTGATAAGTGCAGAGTCAGTCCTAATGCCGGGCACGATGGAAATTCACGTACAGGTCGGAATGTTGTCCGATCGGGAACTCGCACCCATCGAATTGGGAACACTCGAAGCACACCCGGGCGAGACAATCGATTTTGGTGATCTTGTGTTCACAGATGCTCCCGCTGAAGACGACGACGCTGAAAAATAGGACTTGCGGTTCACATTTAACCAAAACTTCTAAAATTGCCGGCCTTTGTGAATTGAATATGGGTTAAATCGCAGAACACAACACTATCCACATTTACCCGTCAATCATTCACCCTTCGTTTCGCAAATTGCGCGCCGGTAGAAAACCGGTTAACAGCGCACCGAAGTGCAACAACCCGGACCTATTATTGGAAGACCAGTATTGGTCACAACGAAATCCCCAACTCCGTGAATGCTTTCGACGCCTCTTTCGCCCAGCCGCGGTTTGCGGCGGGGCTTGCGGGACTGGGATGCGGGATGCGACCGACTGTTACATCGAGGCCTTTGAGCGCCTCCCGCGCGCGGGATTCCGCGAAATGACCCACGCCCAGCACATAGCGGGGTGACAGCGTTTCCACAACGCCGCGCAGGGCGTGGTCGCACGCTTCATTTACCTGTGCCCGTTCCGACGCTGGCAGTTTGTTCGGCGTAAAATTTCGACCGGACGCTTCCATGAAACATAGCGGACAATAGTTGTGTACAAAGAATCGCGAAAAAAACTTCTGAGGTGTACCAAAGGAATCGCGCGCCCAGCCCCACAACCGCGTCCCGCTCACCTCGCTTCGCGCGCAACAGAAACCATCGATCTTGCGCTTGGGATGCTCCGGCTGCGGCTTGCCGACATCACCACGAATGCCGAGCCAGTCCCGCACCATCGCGACGTCTCCAAACGGCACACCGGTCTGCGCCATCCCGAACGGGCCGGGGTTCATGCCAACCAGCACGATCTCCTTTGGCCCGCCCCCGTATCGTGCAAGGTATTCGGCGTGAACGTCCCGCGCATAGTCGAGCGGGTTGTACACATGCGTGATCGGCGGCGCGAACGTGAGCAAACGCAATTCGTTCGACATCGCATCGGAGATTTCGAGAAGTGAAGGCATACGAATTCCTATTGTGATTATGAACGAAGAGAGTATCCCGACCAACGCCCGTGTCTCGAATTTGTCGTGCTAGTGCTAATTCTCGTGTTCGTAATCGATTCTTCGTACCGGTCGAAATCGTTCGCAGTATTCGTGGCGCAATCTTATATTACCGCTCCGATTCTTCGCCGCGGACAGGCGACCGAGGCGCTACGGCTGCGTCGTAGTGCAATAGAGACGCTATAAAAACGGGGGGATCGATTACGATTACGAGCACGAGCACGAGCACGAGCACGAGCACGAGCACGAGCAAGATACCCGATACCCGATACCCGGCACCCGGAACCCGATACCCGGTACCCTGCTACAATGCCGCGCACGAATTTTTCGGGGGAGATCATGATCGCCGGACTACACGTCGCAGATTTTACCGTGCTCATCGTCTATCTCGCGGCAACAAGCGCGCTCGGCATTTGGTTCGGACGCGGCGCGAAGAACATCGCGGAATTTTTCATGCCGCGTAAGTTCGGCAAGACGGCGATGGTCATGAGCGCGTTCGGCGCGGGCACCGCCTCGGACCAGGCTGTAGGTGTCGCCTCGGCGACCTTTACCTCCGGTCTATCCGGCATTTGGTACCAATGGCTGTGGTTGTTTGTCACACCGTTCTACTGGATCATCGCGCCCGTATTCCGGCGCCTGCGCGCGGTCACCACCGCCGACGCATATTCTTTGCGGTACGACAACAGCGTCGCCCTCCTTTTTTCCGTCGTCGGCATTGTGAGTATCGGCGTAAAGATCGGCATGATCCTCAAGGGCACGGGCGCGCTCATGGAATCCAGCACGGGGGCGCAGGTTAACCCCGAAATCGCCATCTTTATCACCGCCGTGCTGTTCGTCACCTACGGCATGCTTGGTGGTCTCGCCGCCGCGATCATCACCGACATGATCCAGGGCACGCTCATTGTCGTGTTCTCGTTCATGTTGCTGCCGTTCGTCCTCGGCGACGTGGGCGGACTCGAGGGTGTGCGCGAAACCATCACCGATCCCGCAAAGCTGTCACTCGTTGCGCCCGGAAAAATCTCCGTGTTCTTCATCATCATGATGGGCCTGCAAGCGCTCGTCGGAATTGTCGCGCAACCGCACATCATGGGCGTCTGCGGCGCGGGCAAGACAGAGTTGGAAGGCCGTGTCGGGCTAATGGGCGGCAATTTCATCAAACGGTTCTGCACCATCGCGTGGTGCTTGACCGCTATCGCCGCGCTCGCGTGGTACATACGGCACGGTGTTCCCCTGGATTCCGTTGTGCCCGACAACGTCTACGGTGACATGGCGCAGGAATTTCTCCCGCGCGCGACGCCCGGCCTGCTCGGCCTGTTCCTCGCCGCGATGATCGCCGGCATCATGGGATCGTGCGACAACTACATGCTCGCCGCGGGCGCGTTGTTCACGCAAAATATCTATCGGCCCTGGCGACCCGGATGCACCGACAGCCACTATCTCTGGATCGGGCGAGCGTCGTCATTGATCGTTGTGGCTGGTGCAATTGCGTTTGCGTTCTGGGTGGAAAACGTAATCCGCGCGCTCGAAATCTGGTTTCAGATCGCGCCCATGATGGGGATCGTTTTTTGGATTGGATTGCTCTGGCGGCGCATGACCGTTGCGGGCGCGTGGGCCGCGACGTTCTCGGGATTCGGAGTGTGGTTGCTCACGGAACTTCCGTTTTTTGTCAATTGGTTGGCTACATTTCCGCTGGCGCGGTCATGGAAACTGGTCTGGATCGAAGGCGCGAAAATCGAAGTGTATTTACCCTGGCAAATCCTCGGATACATGACGGTCGCCTCACTGACCGGCATCGTGATCAGTTTGCTAACCAAACCCGTCCCCAAAGAACAGCTCGACCGCTTTTATACCCTGACGCGCACGCCCATCGTGCCAGGCGAAGTCATCGAAGAACCTTGCACGCTTCCAAAAGGGGTGACCCCGGCGCAACGTCCAATGCTCATCACGGCATTCGGCCTCGAAATACCAACGCTGTCCCGCACCTCCATCATCGGTTTTTTTGTGGGTTGGATCATGGTCGCTCTGTTAATCAGCGGGTTTGTTCTGTTGATCAAATGGTAATATGGTTCAAATGAATAGTTGCCAAATTCATGTTGGGTTCTTCAATCTAAAATCTAAAGTCTAAAATTGATAACATCGAGAGAAAACTCCATGCCAATCATTCACACCAACGACCCTTGGAAAGGCGTGTTCGCGGCGACACTCTGCGCGTTTAACGCCGATGAGACAATCGACGAAGACGGGCTACGCGAATATATTGCCGAAGTCGCATCCGTTGACGGCATCAAAGGTCTTACGTGCAACGGCCACACCGGCGAGATCATGTCGCTTCGTCCGAATGAGCGGGCGCGGGTAACTCGGATAGTTTCAGAAACCGTGCGCGAAGCCTTTCCCGATGTAAAGGTCATCGCCGGCGTATCCGCGGAAGGCAGCCTAGAAGCCATCGATCACGCGCTTGCCGCGAAAGAAGCCGGTGCCGACGCCATCTTGCTCATGCCGCCGCACCACTGGATTCGATTTGGCCGCACGTCCACCACTGCGGTTGGCTTCATCCAGGACGTTGCCGAAGGCGCGGGCATGCCCATCGTTGTTCATCAATATCCCGCGTGGACCAAGGCCGGCTATTCACTCGCCGAAATGCTCGATATGGTGAAACTTCCTGAAGTCGTCATGATAAAAATGGGTACGCGCGACATGGCCCGGTGGCTTTTCGACTATGAAAAACTCAAGGCTGCGGCGCCGCATGTTTCGATCGTCACGTGCCACGACGAATTTCTTCTGCCCACGCTGCTTGAAGGCGCCGATGGCGCGCTGATAGGGTTTGCGGGGTTCGCGCCGGAACTCATGGTCGAAGTTGTGCATGCCGCGCTCGCCGGCGATCTAGCGCGCGCGAAAGCCGCGCAACAGACGGTGGCGCCGCTCGCGCGCATCATCTACAACTTCGGCGAACCCGGCTGCGGCGCGCACCAGCGGATGAAGGTCGCGCGCTGGCTCATGGGCCGGTTCCCGAGCCCGCATTTTCGCCGTCCTGTGCGGCCGTTGTCCGCGGACCAGATCGAACAGATTCGCCGCGAGCTCGAGTCCATCGGTTTCGATTGTCCACAAGCGTCAACCCTGCGCGCGCGCAATTAGCTTTTCGGGTTTGCAGTCGCCGTGACGGCGCTAGCAAGGATGATTTCCGATTGAACACCACCGCAATCGACGTCTTCTGCCATGTGTTGCCGCCGGCGTATTGTGCGGCGGTCATCGCGCGGACTTCGCCGCCGTTCATGTTTACGCGAGCCGCGAGTATTCCAGCGATGGCAGATGTCGAAGCGCGGTTCCGCTTGATGGATGCGTTTCCGGGCTACCGCCAAATCATCAGTCTTGGCTCCCCACCTGTGGAAGCCCTCGGTCACGCGGCGCGCGCGCGCGATCTCGCCCGCGTCGCAAACGACGCCATGGCGGAATGGGTGGAGCAATACCCCGATCGGTTCGCGGGCTTTGTCGCCGCGTTGCCGCTGAACGATCCCGATGCATCGCTCACCGAAGCAACACGCGCATACGAAACCCTCGGTGCGCTTGGTGTTCAATTGTTTTCAAGCGTAAATTCCCAACCCCTGGACGCGCCGGAACTGCTCTCGATCATAGACCACACAGCGCGGGCGCACCGCGCGATCTGGTTGCACCCCGTTCGTCCGATGGCCCGCCCGGATTATCCCGGCGAAGCCGTGTCGAAATTCGACATGTGGTGGGCATTCGGCTGGCCATACGAAACAAGCCTTGCCATGGCGCGGCTCGTTTTTTCGGGTATATTCGATCGATGGCCCGATCTCGTCGTGATCGCGCATCACGCAGGCGGAATTGTGCCGATGCTCGAAGGAAGACTGGCTGCCGGTCTCGATCAACTCGGGACGCGCACCGCACCAGAACACGAGGAGGCAATTCGTACACCGCTGCGCGAACGTCCCGTGGACGCATTTCGCCGATTTCACGCAGATACCGCGTCGTTTGGTTCTCATGCGGCTATCGCGTGTGCGATGGATTTCTTCGGGATAGATCGCGTTCTCTTCGCCACCGACATACCCTTCGGCCCCGAAGGCGGCGCACAACTCCTTCGCGATACGATTCAGGCGATTGATAAACTTCCCATAACGGAGCAGCAACGCCGCGCAATACTCGTGACAAACGCGCAACGAATACTGGGCATCTGAGGCCATTAAAGAACACCGGGGATCTCGATTGAACAAGGGCGATACATATCCTTCCGAATCCCGCTGGCTGCGCGATGGTCGCACGGGCGCGCGCGTGCGGCAGGTAACATCGCATCCTTCGATTCATCATCATCCGTTCTACTACATTCCCGCGTACGACGATGCCATGCGCCGCCTATACTTCGTTTCGCACCGCACGGGGACAGCGCAAATTTTTTGTGAAGAACGCGAAACCGGCGCACTGATCCAACTTACCAACCGCGACGATTTGAACGAGTGGTCAATCCATCCCTCCGGCGACGGACTGTACGTGTATTTCACCGCCGGGGCGAGCGCGTTGCGCGTTCACACGGAAACCTTCGCGGAAGAATGTCTTGCGGATTTCGGCAGCGTACCGATGAAGGAGCAGGGGATGGTTGGCGCGGCGATGGGCACCACCACGCTCAGCCGCGACGGCAAGTGGTGGGCGGTCCCGGTGAAGGTTGGAAAGGTATCCCGGTTTCACGTTATCGACACGCAGACCGGCGGCACCGGGATCATTCTCGAACGCGACACGATAGGGCATCCCGAGTTTCATCCCGATGATTCCGGCATCCTGCGTTACGCCGGGCCCTACCATGAACGTATCTGGGTGATTCACCGCGACGGCTCGAACAATCGTCTTACATACCTCCGTGACACCGCGAAAAAGGAATGGATCGTCCACGAAACCTGGCGCCCCGGTACGAACGAAATCCTGACTACCAACTGGCCCCACGGCGTCATGGGAGTCGACACCGTAACCGGCGCCACGCGGTGGTGCGCGAAGTTCAACGCATGGCATCCCATGCTGAATCGCGACGGATCGGCAATGGTCGCGGACACCAGAAACCCGGATATCGGCCTACAACTTTTCGATCCGAATGACTGCGCCGCTCCGAGGCGCACGGTTTGTTTTCCCGGCGCGTCGAATGCCGGCGATCATTGGAACATCGATCACTGCCCCTACGACGACGGCCCCGTAAAAGTCTACGCGCCGCAACACACCCATCCGCATCCAAATTTTTCGCCCGATTCTAACCGGATTGTTTATACGTCGGACGCAACTGGACACAGCCAGGTATACGAAGTGGAAACCGGCGGGTGACAGAGCTACTTCAAACGCAGGGCCGCCTCCGAAATTGCGCCGTGGCGGTAAATAATCCCTTCGTCAGGATCGTAAACAGTCGAAGGTGTGCTCGCGGCTAGCGGTCCCGCGTCAATGTAGAGATCGACTCCGGTCAAGTCCTGCTGCTCGAAGTGCGCCGAAGGCGCATCGCCGCTACGGTTGGCCGAGGTGGAAGTGATCGGATGTCCCACCGCGATACACAGCGCGCGCGCAATCTCGCTTGCAGTCACGCGCACACATACCTTGTCCGTCCCGCCACAGAGTTCAGCGGGCACGTCTTTGTGTTTCGGCAACACCAGGCTTAACGGCCCCGGCCAAAACGCATCCATGTACCGTTGCGCAACTGCTGAAATCTCGCGTACCACCTGTGCCACTTGTGCGGCATCCGCGGCAATTAGTAACACCGGATTCGTTTCCGCCCGCCCTTTCGCGGCGAACAACCTGCGAATGGCCGGTGCCGAGAAAGGGTCCGCGCCGAGTCCGTACAAGGTTTCCGTGGGGTACGCGACGATGCCACCGGCGCGTATTACCGCCGCGGCTTCCGCGATCCCTTCCGGCGACGGGGCCACGCGTTTCATTGCGTTGCGGGTTCCAGGTGGGCGCGCAATTTACGGAACGCTTTCGCGCGATGGCTTATCGCGGCTTTCACGTCTGGACCGAGCACACCGAAGGTTTCGTTGTACCCGTTGGGAATGAACAGTGGATCATATCCAAAGCCGTTTGCGCCGCGTTCTTGGTGCGCGATGTGCCCTTCGACGGCGCCTGTCTCGATGTGGATATCTTTGCCCGGAAGCGCGAGCGCGCAATAGCAGACAAACCGCGCCGTGCGTTGAACATCAGGAGTTGCTTTTAACGCCAGCAATAATTTCGCGTTGTTGTCGCTGGCAGTTGCATTTTCGCCCGCGTACCGGGCCGAGCGCACACCCGGTTCGCCACCCAATGCATCCACTTCGAGGCCGCTGTCATCCGCCACGCATGCCACCTTGAATTGCGCGGCGTAAGCCAGCGCCTTGATCGTGGCATTCTCTTTGAACGTCGTTCCGGTTTCCGCGGGCGCGTTGCACGGGGGGAATTCATCCAGGCCGGCGATGCGCCACGCCACGCCCTTCAGGAACGATCGAATCTCGTCCAGCTTATGTGCGTTGCCCGTTGCAATCAGTAGCACATTGTCCGGCATGGCTAGGAAGCAATGCCGAGCGCAGTCCGTTGGAGGGAAATAAGTTCTAACGTCCCTTTCTCTCCGAGGGAAAGGATGTCATTCAGCATTGAACGGGAAAAGGACGCGCCCTCCGCAGACCCTTGCACTTCGACGAATGTGCCGTCATCGCGCAACACGAGGTTCATATCGACGTCCGCCTTGGAATCTTCCTCGTAGCACAGGTCCAGCATGGGTTCACCGCCGACCACGCCAACACTGACCGCCGCGCAGTGACCGAGTAGTGGCGAGTGTTTGAGGACGTTCCGTTGTACGAGGGCATGCACGGCATCGTGCAGGGCCACGAACGCCCCGGTGATCGAGGCGGTCCGCGTGCCGCCATCAGCTTGCAACACGTCGCAATCGATCAGGATTTGGCGTTCACCCAGCGCGGTAAGATTCATTACAGATCGGAGCGAACGCCCGATAAGCCGGGAGATTTCCATCGCGCGCCCCTTTTTTACGGCGTCGCGCGATATGCGTTCCTGGGAAGACCCCGGCAACATGCCGTACTCGGCAGTTACCCAGCCGCGCCCGGTGTCCCGCAGAAATGGCGGAATACGCTCCTCGACGGTGGCGGTACACAACACTTTCGTATCACCGAAAGCTATCATTACCGAGCCTTCGGCAAACTTTGTATAGTTGCGTTCAATCGTTACCGGGCGGAGCGCGTCGTTTGCGCGGCCATCCGGTCGCATGCCTATGGGGTCGCCTCCGTCGCGGGAGCTACAGAAGCTTCCTCGGCAGCGATCAACGACGACGCATCTTTGTTTTCGCCAGTCGGTTCGATGGCGGCCACCTGCGTGATCTTGGTGTCCTTGTGGTATTTCGCAAGGATGCCTTCCCACGCCTGGTCTTCCGAAAGAATCTCGACGGCGCGCTGGAGCTGAACGTCTTCAACGGTCAAGTCGGTGACGGCGTCGCCCGTCACGCTGCCGTGGTTCTGCTGATCCATCTTGGTGGCGTCGCTTTCCCACGACCCCATCATCTGCTTCAGCAGGTCTTCCCATTTCTCCTGGGGAAATGGCGCATCGATATCCGGCAGAATGCCATGCTTGTTAATCGTCACTTCGGCCGGGGTGTAATAATAGGCCGTCGTAAGGCGTAGCGCGCTGTTGCGGGGCGAAGGAAGCGGAATGATCGTCTGCACGCTGCCTTTGCCAAACGTCTTCGCGCCAATGATGAGCGCGCGTTTGTGGTATTGCAATGCGCCGGTCACGATCTCGGACGAACTCGCCGTCATCTCGTTCACCAACAGCACTATCGGGAAATTCTGCGGCAACACCGGTTCGCGGTCTGTGTACAGCGTGATGTCTTCCTGCACCGTGCCGTCCGCGTTTGGCCGTCCGCGCGTATACGTCACCAGCATGTTCTTCTTCAGGAACAGGCTTGCCACTTCCTCGGACGCGCTCAAGAGGCCGCCGGGGTTCCAACGAAGGTCCAGAATAAGCGACTGCATTCCAAGTGGTTCAAGCTCTTTGATTTTCTCGGCAAGATCGCGCGCGGTCGTCTGTTTGAAATCGCTGACCCGCACATAACCAACGCCGTCCTTCAACACCCGGCTTTCCATCAGGCTTGGCGTCTGAACCTGGCCGCGCGTGACTCCGATATCCAAAAACTTGCCTTCTTCGCCCTCTGCTTTTCCGGGCCGGAAAACCCTCAGTGTGACGACCGTGCCACCTTCTCCGCGGATGTGGTCTTTCGCTGCGTCAATGTTCATTTCCTTCGTGGACTTGCCGTCGATTTCCACAATAATGTCGCCCGGAAGGATTCCGGACTTCGCGGCGGGCGAACCCGGGATCGGCGTAAATACGACGATGTTCTTGTCGTCGTTCAATTTGATCTGAATGCCGATGCCGTCAAACCGGCCCTCGGTATCTTCCTTCAATTCCTGATAAAAACGCGGCGGAACATACGAACTGTGGTCATCCAGCGAGTTCATCATCCCGTTGATGCCGCCTTCGACGACTTTATCGACGTCCGGCGATTCCACGTAATGTTTCATTATTTCGGCAAGCACGCCACCCAGCGGTTCAATTTGCCGGAACAGGTCTTTTTCCTGTTCGGCATGAATATGCGCCCAAAACCCATTCGTGAGAAGCAGGGTGAGCGCGGCGAGGAAGATAAAGAGCCCGATGAATTGCGAACGGACATTGCGCATACGACGGTACCTCCAGGAGAAGTGCGCGTGCGATCAACCAACACGGTCGGAACTATACCAGAGGCGATCAAAAAAAGCGAACAATACTACGTAATTTTGGGGCTTCCACAGACCCTCAGAACTCGAAGTTTTCGCAGTTTCAACTTCGCACTCAGTCTCTTAAACCATCGCGGTTCGACTAAGACATCCGGCGAAACTTTGTCACCCTCCCATCTGGAATCCATTCCACGCAGTAAAGGTTCCCGTCCCGGTCCCATATCGCGCCGTGCGGCGACGTAAATTTTCCGGGCACGCGCTTTTCCTTAACGATATTTGGCCACCCCGCGAGCCGGTTTGCGTTGGGCGTTTCGCCGATATGCGTAACAAGTCTATTGTTCTGGTCGAGGATCGTTACCCGGCCGTACAGGTCCGGAATCAAAAGATCGGCTCCCCGCTGATCAATGTGACAAGGATGCAACAGGTCACCGGTGACAAAGCGAAGGTGATTGCCATCAAGATCGAAATATTGGAGCCGCACATTCGCGCGGTCAGCAACAACGATCTCCGGTCGCGCACCGCGCGTGTCCACGTAGATGCCGTGGCAGCAATTCATTTCGCCCGGCGCAGACCCTTTGCCGCCCCACGAGTTCAGGTATTCGGCCTTGCGATTGTAGTGGTGGATATAGCTTTTTCCATACCCGTCGGCAATGTAGAAGTCCCCGTTGGGCGCGATCGCGATATTCGTTGGCACGTATTCGTTCTCTGACTCGTACAGGCCACTCTCCGCGGGGTATCGCAGTTCCCACACCACCTCGCCGTCCAGCGTCGTCTTCACGCACCTGTGTTCATCCGTCAACGCGAGGTAAAGGAATTCGCCGCTGCCCTCTTTTAATAGCTGCAGCCCGTGCGCCCCTTTTGCAAATTCTTTGCCCCATGCGGTAATGAATGCGCCATCGCCATCGAACACAACCATTGAATGGCCGGTTGGGCTTTGGTTATGAACATAGATTCGCCCCTGCGAATCTTCTGCCACGCCGTGGGTGTTGCCGAATTTGACGTGTTCGGGCAAGTGCCCCCAGCCCTCGACAAGTTCGTAACTATGTTGGCCGCTGCCTTGGATTTTGCCCTCTTCGTGCAACTGATTTCCTCCGGAAGATTGGCGATTTGGTCTGATTCCCCGAAGGCATTGTAGGACTCGCCACACGTAGCTGCAATACGCGGACAAATTTTGGGGTTGACAATCCCGAAATATATTTCTATAATTGCGGAATTACGGAGATATAAGCGTGGCTAACGATTCCTCAACTGAAATGATCGCACGGTACGCCGACATGTTCTCCGCCATGGGCACGGAGCCGCGACTGCGCGTCATGCGCCTGCTGCTGAGTGCCCACCCCGGAGGCATGAACGTCACCGACCTCAACGCCGAATTGGCTATCCCTTCCAGCACCTTGTCGCACCACCTCGAAAAACTGCGAAATGAAGGGCTGGTGCTGGTGCGCCGCGACGGCACATTTCTCTGGTATTCCGCGAATATCGAAGCACTGAGTGAACTGCTCGCGTTTTTGTATGCCGAGTGCTGCACGCGAAACAAGGCCATTGAGCCCAAAGCCATCGTGTGCTGTAAATAACTGGCGAAATACAGACCGGAACAACTCACTAGAAAAGGAGAACTACGATGTCCGAATCCATGACTTTGCAACAACAGGACGTGCGGGAAAAAGTACGGGCGGGCTATGCCGCAATTGCTCAACTTGAGCCCGCGGATTCCGGCTGTTGCGTCAAATCGTCCTGTTGTGGGGCGGACGCGCCTAGCGGCGCGGACGCGCTGGCCGCTTCAATCGGTTACGCCACCGATGACCTTGCGGCGATTCCGAGCGGCGCGAACATGGGTCTTTCTTGTGGCAACCCGACGGCATTGGCGGCATTGCGGCCCGGAGAAGTAGTGGTGGATTTGGGAAGCGGCGGCGGATTCGATATCTTCATCGCCGGACGCAAGGTAGGCGCTACGGGCCGCGCAATTGGAGTGGACATGACGCCGGAGATGCTGGGGAAGGCCCGGCGCAACGCGGAGACGTATCGCAAGAGCACAAACCTCGATAACGTCGAGTTTCGCCTTGGTGAGATCGAGCACCTTCCTTTGCCCAACGCCAGCGCCGACGTGATCATCTCAAACTGCGTGATCAACCTCTCCCCAGACAAGGCGCAGGTGTGGCGCGAGATTGCGCGCGTATTGAAGCCCGGTGGCCGCGTTGCTGTCAGTGACCTCGCTTTGCGCAAGCCGTTGCCCCCGGCCATCGCCGAAATGGTCGAGGCCCTCATCGGATGTGTAGCGGGAGCCGCGCTTATCAGCGAAACAGAGCGCATGGCCCGCGAAGCAGGTCTCCAGAACATCGTGCTCGACGAAAAAGGCGGCTACATTGATTCCATGACGACCACAAATGATCCACTCTTCAGCCGCATCCTCGATGCCCTGCCGCAGGGTACAAAACCGAGTGATTACGTCGTGAGCCTGAATGTGAGCGCAGTGAAAGCCTGACAACACCCGAACACCGCCTTGGACTGCGGCGTGTCAGCGCCGCTTTCACTTCGGGGTACTCGAAATCGTCCAGTAAACTTGAAGGCTTCAAGGACAGACGAATCGAAGCCAGCGCAATCTTGCTTAATTGCGAAGCGCTCTTGCCCAGGGAATGGAAAGCGGCAGCTGCCCGCTGCCGCAGTCCAAGGCGCCCCGCGCGGATTTCGCGCAGCGCTTTGGTAGCATTCCCCGCACTCGCGCTTTAACTGGGATTTAAGCGCGATTACCTTGTATTCAATCTAAAATCCAAAATCTAAAATCCAAAATTGTTGTATAGTGTCGGAAAATCCCCGAGGAAACTTGCCCCATGTTCGCGTTGATTCGCCAGGAATTTATCCGTCACCTGCGGGGCGCGCGGTTATTCGTGTGGTCATTCATTTTTGTGACTGTTTCATGCGTAATCGTCGGCGGGCTCTGGCCATCGCCCTCGGCGCATACCAGCCAGATTGGCGTCGCATCACGCTCGATGCTCGAACTGCTCAGCGCCCTGCTTGCGGCGGCGGCCGCGCTGATCATTCCTGCCTACGGCGCCGCGACAATCTCGCTCGAACGTGAACGCGAAACCTACGACCAATTGCGCCTCACGCTCATCCGCCCCGCGGCCATCGTCGTGGGCAAGCTTATCAGTATTCTCGGCCTGTTCAGCGTGATCGCCGTGTCCGGCCTCCCCATTGCCGCCACGACCTATTTCCTGCTCGGACTGGACATGGACGTGCTCGGGCATCTTGGGTTGATGGCATTTGCCGTGGCATTTTCGAGCGCGGGCGTTGGAATACTCTGTTCCACGGTATCCAGACGCATGATCATCGCGCAGACCATTACGTTCCTACTTGTGTTTGCGATCTTGCTCGCGTCCACCCTGTTGCTCTCCATCGCAGTAGCGCCCCTGTCATCCGTATTTATGAACTCGATCCTCTACGAATTCATGCCGGCGCGGGTTTTCCAAACCGTCGTCGGTGGACTGCTCACGAACCGCGAAGTGTTCGCGTTCGCGTTGTTTCACGCCATGATCGGTAGCATCGCCCTGACTTGCGCCGCGATCCTGCTCGCGGTCGATAGAAGGCTGGACCGCGCGATGGACCCGGCGACGCCCGTGCTTGTCGCCTATCTGAAAGGGGCGCTTCTCAAGCCTGGCGTTTTCCGGCCGATTCCGAGTCTCCTCAATCCTGTCATGGTGCGCGAAGCGCGTTGTGGCGAGCTAATGACCTGGCGTTGGCAAGTCCGGCTTTCTATTTTGGCATCCGTAATTCTCGCCGCCGGGTTATTCAGTTCCGCCGCCATAACCCCCGGACAACCGCCACCGGCACCGGTATGGATTGCCATTCAAATGGTATTGGTCCTTTTCCTCGTGCCCGGAATGACCGCCAGCACCATCGTTCAAGAGCGCGCGCAAAGGTCTTTTGACTTTTTGCTGATGAGCAAAATGCGCCCCAGCAGCATTTTCCTGGGAAAAGTGCTCGGCGTTCTGATTAGTATGCAAGGCGTGCTGCTGCCCTGCCTGCTCAGCATGATACTTGCTCCGTTCATATATCCCGCGCTTGGTCTCCGCGACCTTGCAATCTTCGCCACAGGCTTTGTTTCGCTATGCGTGTGGATGTTCGTTTGCGCCTGTGCGAGCACCTATGCCTGCGCGGCAATCGAGCGGCCCACCGCGGCCTTCGCCGCGAGTTATGCCCTGTGCGTGCTCCTGTTCGGCGGTTTCGGCACCGGACTTTTTGCTCTGAAATTTTACGGGACCGGCGCCGCGTTTCTTTCGCCCGTGCTCGGTTTCCTCGAAAAAGCAGCCGACGCGGGAACAAACCCGCTCGACCAATTCAATGGACCCTGGCTGTGGCACGTGATAACCCACCTTGTTCTTGGGTTCCTGTTTATCTTTTTGGCGCTGCGCGCGGTCGAGCCGTTCGCGCAATCCTCCCGCAAACGCTGGCAGTAGGAGGTGGGCATTCCCAAATGGAAATTTGGGAACGAGGGCGCAAGAGGGAACAACCGGGCTGGCACGCGCGGTGCAGTTTCTCGATCTCTGCCCGCCCGCCGCATTCAATCCAAAATCTCTATCAAAACGAATCCGTTGGCCGCGTAACGGTGGACCACGTCAGCACCGTCGCCGGCCGCGTGTCCTTGCGAATCTCAAGGCGGTCTCCTTTTTTCAGCGTAATGTAATCGGGTGAGTTGTCGTATGCCAATACAGCGGGCCCCCGCGTGATCAATGCTCGTAATATCGTGGACTCCGGCACGATGACGTGACTGGTCAATTCCGTAATGTTCTTGAACGCCAGTCCGAGGCCCGTGTGAAAGATGCCCCGCGTGATCTGGCTGAAATAGGCCGTGCTTCCAAACGGCGTGCTCACCACCAGCCCGTCGCCGATAATTTCCGCGCCGTTGTCATACGGCTCATTGTCGAGCCAGATTTTGAAGCGCACCGCGAGATTGATATTGCCCATGTGGACATTGAACTCGTTCATTGCCGAAACAACGTGCGTTGGCGCGCCGTTCGCCTCCTCGAACACGCTGCAGGTGATTTTGAGAAACTCCGTGCGCGCCAGCTTTTCGCCCACGAGCCGATCAATCACCTCGCCCGCCGGATGCGGGATACAACGGTTGCCGCGCCGGCTGTTGCGGATGGGAACCTTGGGAACGCCGGGCCACTTGAGTTCGGCGGAAAGAAGTGTGCCGTCCCCCCCGTAGCACACGACGACGTCCGGCAACGCCTCGACAATTTCGATTGCAGCGTGCCGTTCAATATGCGGCCGGATCGATTCGGCCTCGGCTCCAAACAATAGAACTTTCATGCCCTATCCCAATGTGCGTTCATAAAACGCAAACACGGCTTCATACCAGCCGCGATGAAAACCTGCGCGCCACCAGATAGGTCGCGCTCGCCAGCAGCATCAGCAATACACTATAGGCGAATGCCGCGCCGATTCCCGAACCCCGCCATGCCGTGTTGATTTGCACCGAAATCGGTATGTTCGCGGGCACCCATAAGAGCACCGAAGCGACGAACTCACCCAGCGACGTCGCAAACACCAGGGCAAGACCAGCGCCAATCGCGGGGGCAACGAGCGGCAATACCACCCGGCGAAAACAATACGATGGCCTCGCGCCCAGCGTGCGGCCCGCTTCGATCAGCGACGCATCAAAAGGTTCAATGGCCGACGCGCAAAACCGGGTCAGCAACGGCACGTTCCGCACGAAATACGCCAGCGGAATTATCCACACCGTACCAACAAGCGGTAGCCATCGATCATTAAACGCCACGATGAGGTTAATCGCAATCACCGTCCCCGGCAACGCCCACGGCGTCATCACCAACGCATTGACCCAGCTTCCACCTCTGCGGCGGCGCGCGATGAGATAGCCCGCCGGCAGCGCCACCGCCAACGAAGCAATGGCGGCGGTCACGCTCATCCAGAGCGAATTCCGAATCGGCCGGAAAGCCGACGCGTCGCTGAATATCTCCCGGTAATTGTCCAGCGTCCATGCCGCCGGAAAAACTTCCGCGTACCACTGCCGGTGATCGACCAGCGAAAGCCAAACGATGGTCGCGTGCGGAGCCAACAACACCGCAATCACCGCTGATGCCACAGCCAACGCCAGCCACCGTCCCGCCACGCTTCTGACCGGCGCCCGCACGCCTTTCGCTGCGCCCGATTTCAGCGCGCGCGACGAACGGAAGACCAACACACCCAACAGGGATACCGCCGCAAGTACGATGGTCAAAGTTTGTGCATGCGCCTCATTGTGCGCGCTTTGTTCTTCGTAAATACGGACGCTCAACATCGGAAAGTCGTTTCCGAATATCAGCGGCGCGCTGAACGACGCGCCTGACGACATGAACGTCAGCAATGCCGCGCCCAACAACGCTGGCCGCAACAGCGGGAGCGTGATGCGCAAAAATACCATGCGGCGGGACGCGCCTAATGTGCGCGCGGCCTCGATCAGAGATCTGTCCAACGACTCGAGCGCCGCCGACACCATTGCATAAAAAAATACGTAGAACGAATAAGTGTGAATGAGGAGGATAGCAGCCGGACCTTCCAACGCGGCGTGTTCCCACCCGAAAGCCTGTTCCAATCCCCGGGGGATAAACCCGTCGCGGCCGATGATGTAATAGAAACTGACCACCCCGACAAGCGGCGGCAGCGTGAAAGGAAGATAGGCGAGCGCCGCCAGGACTCCGCGGCCAGGAAACGAATACCGCGCAAGCGCGAAGGCAAGTGCTGTTCCAACACCGCCCGCGCAAGCTACTGACAGTAACGAAATGAAAACCGTGTTGCGCACCGCTATCCAGCCGCCTTTTCGCGCCAGTGCATCCGGTTGCCAGTGCGCGACGGCTTCGACAATCAATCGAAAGGTTGGATAGGCGACTGTCAGACCAAGCACGGCGAGACAGAATAGCAACAGCAGTCGATCGCGTGTGGGGCGGCGGCCCACGGTGCGGTCTCGCTACACGTCGCCGTTGGGTGTGGCGAGGTCTTGTTCGACAAACCGGTGAATGGCATCCCGGTCATCGTCATTGATTTTGGTGTAGAGGATAGCCACCTTGAAGTGATCGTCACCAACCGCGTGGGGTTCGCATCGGACCACGATTCCTTCGCAATCGATCCGCCCGGGGTTTGATCTCGGCAGTTCCAGTGCCATGCTCATCTTTGTCATGAGCGGAATCGGCTTAACGGTATGGCACAGCACGCCGTTTGCGCTGATATTATCGATATGGTTCAAAACGCCCGGGCCGCCTGAATCCACGATGGACGCGAATCCGCGTTTGCTGCGCATGTAGCGCCGGCGTTCTTCCCCGGAATATCGCACGAAATGTTCTCCCCGTCCCCGCGGTCAAGAACCGCAAGGTAATACTAACCAAGACATGGGCCGTTTGCAAAGGCGCCTTGGACCGCGGCGTGTCAGCGCCGCTTTCACTTCGGGGTACTCGAATTCCTCAATAAATTCGCAGGCTTCAGGCGCACGCGAATCTAAACCAGAGCATCGTGCCTATGAGCACTCATCGGCAATTCGCGCCGTTCCTTGCCGCCCGCCGGAAGTCTGTGATACCGTCCAGAGTTATGCGGCGTTTTATTTTTGCAGTCATCATTTTAGCGGTAACTGCGTGCGGTCCATCGCCAACAACTGCGATTCACGAGCCGATCGACACGGCAACGGACCGTGCGGCGTCCGCGAGGCCTGTCACGCGCCTCACCCAGACGTACTTCGTATCGCGCGCCAAAACCACACGCGCTCCGCTGGTGCTCGATCCAAAAGCGTTCACCGCTGTATCCGTTCCAGCCGACGGACCCATAAACGGCGTTCGTCTGGAAATACCGGCGTTCAACGCAAGCGACTACACCGAATGCCGTGTGCGCCTGAAGGCTTCGACTACGAAGCAGTGCAGGTTTACGTGGCAAGAGCCGCGAAAGTGGACCCCGAAGCGGAACCAGGACCTTTCATTCGCCATTTTGGACGACGGCGAGTTCCATGATTACACCATCGATCTCAACAACGTAATATTTTGGAGCGGACCTATACGCGGCATATCATTTCTGACGGATTCAGGCGGCAGCATCGAGTTGGAATCCTGCTCGCTCGTGTATGTCGCGCCGGAAGGACCGGCCCGCACTACGCTGAACAACCTCACGATGGAATCGCTCGATCTGGACCGCGCGGAATGGATGATCACCGTGCCCGAAAGCGCCATGTTTGAAGCGCATGCGGGCATGATTGTACCTGGGGACACAATACCTGAAAACGCATCGGCCAAATTCTCCGTCACACTGTCACAACCCGAAGGCGCTCCCATCGCCCTCATTCAGAGCACCATCACGCACGAAGATTCCGGATGGACTGAATTGAACGCGGACTTGGGCGCGTATGCCGGACAGGACATAACGCTGGTGTTGGAGGCGACTGCCCCGCGTGACGTTGTGTCGATCTGGGGAAATCCCATGATCACCAGCCGCGCGCGCCGCGCGAGCACACCAGTTGTGCTTATTTCATGTGACACGACCCGCGCCGATCATCTCGGCTGTTATGGGTATTCGCGCGACACCTCGCCGAACATTGATGCGTTTTCCCGCGAAGCAGTGCTCTTCGAAAATGCGTTCACTCCCGAAACCTGGACGCTTACCGCCCATACCAGCATGCTCACGGGTCTGTATCCAACCCATCACCGAGTTACCTCGACGACAAATCTCGCGGAGGAAATCGTGACGCTGCCCGAGGCATTGCGCGATGCGGGCTACGCCACCGCGGCCTTTACGGGCTACCGGATCTGGCTACAACCTCACCGCGGCCTCGCGCACGGATTCGACAAGTATTCGACCCCCGCCATTACACGCGATCTCTTCACAACGCTAGAAGCAGTAAACCCGTGGCTCGACAAACACGCGCACGCCCCATTCTTCCTCTTTTTCCACAATTATGATCATCACAGCAAGTTTCGTGAATCCGAATGCGATGGCTGCGACTACCCATATTATCCTCCCAGATCGGAATTCCTGAAGTTTTCCAACGAGATGCCGGAACCACTGTCCCTGCGCGCGCCCGGAAGACCCCAGGGAACGGACTTGCTCTTCGCAGTGCTGGAAGGTAGGGAAACGCTGACGCCGGACGAGATCGAATACGCCATTGCGCTCTACGACGACAGCATGCGCGGCGTTGACCACGGGGTGGGCGAACTGCTCGACAAGTTGCGCGCACTTGGCGTTTATGATGACGCCATTATCGTGATCACCGCGGACCACGGCGAACAATTCGGCGAAAATGGCGAGTTCCTGCACGAACATGTCTACGAAGCGTCCGCGCAAGTGCCATTGCTGGTCCGGTTCCCGAAAGGTGCTCACGGTGGTACGCGCGTGCCCGCCATGACGGGGTTGATCGACATCATGCCCACGATTCTCGAAGTGGCAATGCTGGAAACGCCGGATGCTGACGGACAAAGCCTTTTGCGGCGCCTGTCGGGCGAGGTGCTTCCTCCTCAAACGACATTCATTCGACGGCAGCGTCACATCGCGGTACGCACGCCGGAATGGAAACTGATTCAGAACAGACACGACGGAGCGGAGGAGTTGTATCACCTTGCAATCGACCCGCACGAGGCGACAAACCTGATAGCGTCCGCGCCGCCGGAACTGGAAACTTTGCGCGGTGAGTTGCACCGTTTTTTCGATGTCGCGCCGCACGGCTGGCATATCGCGTTCGAGTCACCCTCGGAGGATTGGCGCGGAAACCTCGTATTGAGCTCGGACAGTCCGCTGGAAACGGCGAGGCTATTATATGGCGGCAACATGAGCCGCACCGACCTCTTCGAGCGCACCTCGCATTCGCTCCGGGCAACACTTGGGCCGCTCAAGCGCGAAGAAATCCTCGTACGTACACAGGACCCGAATGCGAGAGTTCTCTTGCACATCGAATCGGAATCTCCGTTCAACGTTCACAACGGGGTGGACGATGTTGTCGCTGGCACCCGTTTCGACGCGACGCTAGACCCCGCGAAGCCGGGCAAAAAGACTGTGAGCGGTCCCACCCCTGAAACCCCGTCATTCGCTATTTGGTTCGAATCGGAGTCCGCGGATGGCGGTACGGCAGTTCCATTAACCGACGAGGAAAAAGCGGAACTGGAAAGCGCGGGCTACGCGAGCGAGGCGAAATAAGTGCATACGGAGCACGTGCCCGATGAGGCATCCGGAGACGCGCCGCCGCTCGAGGAAACCTCCTTCATCCAGAAACTCCTTGCGTGGGATTTGATATCCGCCGTTCTTCTGTTGACCAGCGCGGCAGGAGCCGTGGCGCTCGCAAATTCACCAGCGAGCGGGTGGTATCACGATCTCTGGCATGCGAGCGCCGGCGTTTCGCTCGGGAGAATCGAAATCACGCAATCCGTTCATCACTGGATAAATGACGGGCTGATGGCCATTTTCTTTTTCGTTGTTGGCCTCGAAATAAAACGCGAACTACTCGTCGGCGAACTTGCGTCGTTCCGTCGCGCATTGTTGCCCGTGGTCGCCGCGGCGGGTGGCATGATATTTCCCGCAACCATTTTCGCGGCGATAAACTGGGGCGCGCCATCTATCCGGGGATGGGGGATACCCATGGCGACGGACATTGCTTTCGCTACGGGCTGTCTTGCATTGCTTGGCAAACGCGTCATTCCCGCGATGAGCGTGTTTCTGGTGGCGCTCGCTATCGCCGATGATATTGGCTCAGTAGCCGTAATAGCGATTTTCTACACACAACAGATCGACACGTCGTCTTTGCTAACAGGCGGGATATTGATCTTATTCTCCTTCGGCCTGAATTGGGCAGGCGTGAGAAAAACCTGGCCGTACGCAGGGATCGGACTGCTGGTTTGGTGGGCCTTTCTGCAATCCGGCGTACACGCGACGATTGCCGGCGTGTTGTTGGCATTCACGGTGCCGGCAAGCGCGCGCTACGTAACGCCGTTGTTCGCGGGGCGCTTGAGCGTTCTGCTGGATCGGTTCGTTCACGCCGAAGACCACGTCCAACCCTATCTCGTAAACCATCGGCAACAGGAATTGATCCGGCACATGACGCGAGAGTGCCACGACGTCGAGGCGCCGCTGCAACGCATTGAGCATGCGCTGTACCCTGTTTGCGTGCTGTTTATCTTGCCGCTGTTTGCGTTCGCCAATTCGGGCATAACGCTGCAACTTGGAAATATCGGGACCATGTTGTTCGAGCGCGTTACGCTTGGCGTTATTTTCGGGTTGCTTCTCGGCAAACAGATCGGCATCACTCTCGCTTCCTGGATCGCGGTCAAATTAAAGTGGGCGGAATTACCTCACGGCATGACGTGGCGGCATGTATATGGTCTCAGTTGGATTGCCGCCATCGGATTTACCATGGCATTGTTCATTGGCGAGTTGGCGTTCATGGACCCTGGACTTGCCGGAAATGCCGAATACATTGCGCAGGCAAAGTTCGGCACTTTCATCGCCAGCATCACGGCCGGCATAATGGGTTGCGCGATCCTGCGGACGGGGGCAATTCCCGGCACGGCGGATTCATAACTACGCCCTGAGCAATTTCCGAAGGTTTGCCGGCGTGCGTTCCCATGCAATCGCCCGCGCATACTCGGGATATGCGCGTTCCAGCGCCGTAAACGCGCGCGTATGGATTTTGCGCCGGCCCGTTTCGCTTTCTTCTATTCCCAGATGCGCGTGCAGCATTTCATGAAACACAATAAACCGCACGAAATACGCCGGCACAAATGCCTGATCCAGCGACGGATGAATCCGAATCAAGTTGATGTCCACCGTATAGCTCCCGAAACGAATGCTGCGCTGGTACCGCCGAGGGCTGAATCCCGCGCGGCCCCAGGTGATGGCCGCCGTGATTGTGCCTTTGAAATGTTGCCGGTTCACCGCGTCGAATAATTCCTGGAGATTGTGGTGAGCGCCTTCGGTTTCAATCGCGATTGCGCGGCCCGTGCGTTTTCGCATGCGATGCCGGTTGTCGCGAATGAATGCATCAAGTACAGGGGTCGCGCCGGACGCGCGCGGATGCCGTATCCAGGCGGCGACGGCGCGTACCACGTCGTTGTCAGCATCCAGAAACATGTGATGGAGCCGCACGCGTTTGCCCTTGAACGTGCGGCCCGGCGTCATCGACATGACCGTGCGGGTATTGTCGGTGACGTGCAGCTTCACCCGAATCCCGGAAAGAGATTCCAGCTCGCGTTCAAGTCTAAATTCGCGGTCCGCGGGGGCGACGAACCCCATTTCGAGTTGCATGCAGCCTGCGATCCCTTTTACATCCTGAACCGTTCGCCAAGATAAATACGCCGCGCAATTTCACTGTTCGCAATTTCATCCGGCGTGCCCGAAACCTGTATCTTGCCTTCAAAAATAATGTACGCGCGGTCCGTGATGCCCAGCGTTTCGCGCACGTTGTGGTCCGTAATCAGCACGCCGATTCCCGCGCCTTTGAGCGAATGCACGATGTCCTGCAACTCGGATACGGCGATCGGGTCGATTCCCGCGAAGGGTTCGTCCAACAAAAAAACTTTCGGGTGCGTCACGAGCGCGCGGCATATTTCGGTCCGGCGCCGTTCACCACCGGAGAGCGTGTACGCGGGCGCATCCGCGAGGTGCGTGATATTGAGGTCTTTCATCAATTCTTCGGCGCGCGCGTGCCGTTCCGCGCGCCGCAGGGGCAGATGTTCGAGCACCGCGAGCAGGTTCTGGCGCACCGTGAGTTTGCGAAACACCGACGGTTCCTGCGGCAAGTACGCCATACCCGCGCGCGCGCGTTTGTACATCGGGTACCGCGTGATGTCGGTATTGTTGAAGAAAATCTTGCCCGCGCTGGGCCGCAACATACCCACCACCATGCGAAACGTCGTCGTTTTGCCCGCGCCATTCGGCCCAAGCAGCCCAACGACCTCGCCCGCGGCGAGCGCAATGTTCACGTCGTTCACGACAACGCGCCGCTTGAAACTTTTTACCAACCCTTCCGCGCGCAACAGCGTCGCATCCGGGGCCGCGTTCACCATCTACGGGGTCGCCTCTTCTTCTTCCGGGTTGGACACGCGAATGCTTTTAGCCTTCAAACCCTTCGACGAAATTTGGCCCGTTGTGATGTTGTACGAAAATTCCGTCGCGGTCGATTCCTTCACGTCGGGCGTGTCAATGGCGACATTGCCGTTAAACTTCAGCGTGTTCGACGCGAAATCCAGCGCCGCGCTGTCCGACGTCACGTTCCGCTCCGGCGATTGCATGTCCACGCCGCCATCGAGCACGATGCGCTGGGGCCGCGTGCCATCGCTTTCTCCATACTCAAACGACATCTCCCGAGCAGTGATCGTCATGGGTTTCTCTTCAGGGCCCGCCGAATGCATCACGAGTTTTACTCCTCCGCGCATCCAGTTCAACTTCTGGCCTTCGAGCGAAACCTGCGGCGCGCTCTCGATGTCCATGCTCGTGTAGCTCTTGCCCGCGTTCGGGTCTTTGGATGTCTCCTTTTCCCCCGATGTTCCAAGGTCGAGGCCTTTCGCGCGCACGTTGGTCATGAGGGTTTCGCCGCCGTCCATCGCGTAGTTCAGCGTATCGGCATCGAACCGTTTTATCTGCGGCAGGCTTCCGTTTACTTTTCCCGAGAACACGAGCTGCTTTTTCGCGAGATCGAAATCGCCGCGCTCCGCGCTGATCGCGCCCTGCGGCCCATCGACGCGCACGTCGCCACGCAACGCAATCGACGTGGGCTGACCGCCCGCGCCGCTCCATGCAAACGTCGCCGCGCCCGCATGGAGCACCAACGGCTTCCCGTCACCGCGCGGTTGAAGCGAAATCGCGACGCCGCCCTGCATGGTTCTCACCTGGCCACCGCTTGAGACTACGTTACCCGCGCGATCAATGTTCATCGAAGAGAAACCGTCCGCCGCGCCGGCTTTGCCAAGCTTAATTCCGCGCGCGGAGAGCCCGCTCATTTCCGAATTGCCGGACGCCATGTCGTACACGATGCGTTCGGCGGCAAAGGACTCAATCGATTCCGATTTTCCCTGCACGCTGCCTGAAAAGGTCAACGTGTCCGCGGTCAAGTCCAGGTCGGCGCGGTTCGCCGTTATCAGGCCCTGCGGGCCGTCCACGCTCACACCGCCGCTGAGCTGAATTCCACTTGGCGTAGACGAATCGCCGCCCCAAAGAAACGTAACGTCTTGCGCGCTGAGCACCATCGGCTTTGCCGCCGGATCGGCCGCGCGCAATGCAAGCTCGACTCCCCCCGTAACGCGGCGCAGTTGCCCGTCCACGAATTCGCCGAGCCCGCCTTTGGTGATATCAACATACTCGAACGCGTTTGTCTGTTCCTGTGCATGTGTCATCACACAAAAAAATATGCACCCCAGCAGCCATGTCCAGCTAGCGCGCATTATTCCGCCTGTGCCCGCTTCATGCTGACCGTCCCGGACAATCCGTGGAGAAGAAGCGTTTTGGTGTGGGCGTGATACTCCATACTCGCCGCTTCCAGCCGGGTCTCGCCGTCGGTCACCGTCACCGGGTTCGACGAAGAAGCGGTATGCGTTTCGTTCGACCACGTCATGTCCTGCAACGCGACCTGCTGCGTGCCGAACGTCACGTTCACGCCGCCCGACAATATCGCCGTTTTTGTGTTGTCATCAAACCGTCCCGCGCCCGCAACGAACGTCGTCTCCGATCCGTCTTCGGCGAACGCGACTGCGGTCGCCTGCTCAACGACCCAGACGTTGTCTTCCGTCATGGAAAGTTTTGGCGCGCGCAATTCAAAGGTGGGCGTTTTGGGTTGATCGCTTTCAAGTACGTCATCAAAAAACCGGAGGGTAGTGTTGCCTATCGTTGCAAAGTCTTCAGGCTCCTGAATTTGCCCAGGCGTCGACACCGGCGCGGCGTCGGGAGAAGCAGCAGGCATTTCCGCGGTCTGCGCCGGGGCCGGTGCAACCGTCGTCTCCACCGGTTTTTGCGAACACGCCGCGGCGAGAAACGCACACGCGAGTGCAAGTCCGCGCCTCATACGAGTGACTTCTCATTTTTTGAAAATACCGCGCGCAACCCTTTCAATGTGAGCAGCGGATCGACGTGATTGATCCGGCTGCACAAGGGCCCGATCAACGGGGCGAATCCGCCCGTCGCCACGACTGTCGGCGTTGCGCGCATTTCGTGCGCAATCCGCGCGACGAGTCCGTCCACCATGCCCGCGTTACCATACGTCAGGCCCGCGCGAATGTGCGATACGGTGTCCTTGCCGATGACATGGTCCGGGGTGATGATTTCTACGCGTGCCAGTTTTGCGCAGCGATCGAACAATGCGTCCGCGGAAATCTGCACGCCGGGCGCGATGACCCCGCCAAGATATTCCGCATGCTCGGAGATGACCTCGAACTTGGTCGCCGTACCCAAATCCACGACCACCACCGGCCCGCCAAATGCTTCCGATGCCGCAACGGAATTCACGATACGGTCCGCGCCGACTTCCTTCGGGTTTTCCACCTTTATGGTAATCCGAGTGCGCACGCCCGGCACTACGAATAGAGGTGCTACGCCGAACATCACGTTGCACATCGCCTCGATCATCGGGTTCACCGGCGGCACCACGCTCGCGATGCAGCACCCGGTTATCGACCGTGGTGATATGTCGTCCTGCGAGAGCAGGCTCGTAAGCATAATGCGCAGCTCGTCTGTCGTTCGCGCCGACGTTGTCGCCAGCCGCCAATGCGCAATGAGAGACTCGCCGTCATACAAGCCGAGCTTCGTATGCGAGTTGCCAACGTCCATGACGAGCAACATGCGCTAGTTTCCCTCCAATTCTATCGGCTCGCCGAACAACACGCGGCGCAACCCCGCCGCCGTTTCCATCACGAGCGCGCCGTCCGTGTCAATCGCGTGTACGCGGCCTTCCATCCCCGCCGCGCGCATGCGCCTGCCAACAAGGCCGCACGCCTCCGCCCACTCAGCGAACACCCCATCCAGTCCGCCTGATCGGATCACCATAATCCGTTCATCAAGGCGGGTCAAAACATCGCGCAACAATTCGCCGCGGTCCCAATGCACCCCCGTCGCCGCTTCAATGGAAGTCGCGCGCCCATGCAGCTCATCCGGAAAATCCGATTCGGCATGATGCGCGTTGATGCCTATGCCCAGCGCGGTGCGGCCCCGCCTCGTTTCAATCAACACGCCGCAGAATTTTCTGCCACCGATCAACACATCGTTGGGCCATTTAATCGTCGCGCGCACCAGCGGCGCAACTGCGTCTCGCACGGCCAGCGGCGCGGCAAACGCCAATCCCTCTATCGCATGCTCGAACGCAACGCTGAACCACAACCCTTTGCCCGCCTCGCTGTGCCATGTGCGACCGTGCCTGCCGCGGCCTGCCGTCTGCTCATTCGCGACGATTACCGTGCCGTCGCCCCCAAGGCGCAACGCGCAATCGCTGGTAGAGCCGATGCTCTCGTAGATCAACACGCGAGAGCCGACGACGTGCGTCACCAACGGCGTCGCGAGCAGGGGAGGGCGCGTCGCGGTGTCAGGCATTGGAAATATCGAGCGACAGATCAATCGCCGGCGCGGAATGCGTGAGCGACCCCGCCGAAATGATGTCCACGCCTGTCTCCGCAATCGCACGCACGCGTTCCAACGTGACGTTGCCGCTCGCCTCGAGCAACACACCCGAACCCTTCGCGCGCTTCACCGCCTCCCGCATGGCATCAAGCGGCATGTTGTCGAGCAGGATCACCTGCGCCCCCGCCGCGACCGCCTCGTCAAACTCATCAAGGTCCGTGACCTCGCATTCAATTTTCATCAGGTGATGCGCATGCCGCGCCGCGCGCCGCACCGCCTCGCCAACGCCGCCCGCCGCGGCTATATGATTCTCCTTAATGAGCACGCCGTCGTACAACCCAAACCGGTGGTTTGCGCCGCCGCCGTGCAACACGGCCTGCTTCTCGAGCGCCCGCAGCAATGGAGTCGTCTTACGCGTATCGCAAATGCGCACGGGCAACCCCTGAACGCGCTCCGCCATCGCCGCCGTCTGCGTCGCGATCCCCGAAAGCCGCTGCACAAAATTCAGCGCCACACGCTCCCCGCTCAACACCGCTCGCGTCGCCCCCGCAAACGACACCAGCGTATCGCCCCCGGCAAACCGCGCGCCATCATCCATCGCCGACCATTCGGCCACGTCCGCATCGAGCTCGTCGAACACCCCGCGAAACACACCCATCCCGCTCGCCACGCCGCCCTGCTTCGCGTGCAACCGCACGCGGCACCGCGCATCCGCGCGCACGAGCGCCAGCGTTGTCACGTCGCCGTGCCCAATGTCCTCGCGCAACGCCGCGCGAATCAGGTTCTGTTGGTCCAACACGTATCGCCACCAAATGAGTGAAAGGCCATAAAGGTAAAAGGATACCACCCAAACAAACACCAAAGCGATTTCAACGCGAAACCATCCTTGTCCATGGCGAGAGATTTGCACAGAGACAATCGTTCGTAGATTTTGCAAATACCGGGGGCGCAGAGAAGGAAACGCATCAAAGTCTCGAAGGAAGATTAAAAGATTTGGCGAAGGCAGATGTTAGCGGCACGGGCGCCTCGAAGCTCGGAAAGCCTGCCTTTCACGTGAGCGTTTTGCTTCGCCTTATATATCCCGGCCAGAACCTTCCTCATCAAATGGTTCCAGATCATCAAGTGGGCGCAGCACGGATACGCCGCCGGGGCCCCAGGATTCGCCGGGGGTATCGGCCAGGCGCGCCGGGGTATTGCCGAAGGGGGAGGTGGAGCGGGTGTCGGGTTGTGAATCGTCATTTCCGTTTGCGCCTGGGTTGGATGCGGGGTTCCCGCCGAGAGCCGCGAAGAATGCCTGGCCGCTTTGCATGAGGTTGTTGGCGACGTTTTCCATTTGGGACTGGAGGTTTCGCGCGGTTTGTTTGAGGGATTCTCGTTCGGTTTCGAGGCGGGCGATGCGGCTTTCGAGTTCACCCGCGAGCGATTGGGCGGCGGCGGCGTTGCGTTTCATGGTGTCGAGTTCCGCGATGCGTTCGTTTAGCGATTGCTCGACGCTATCAAGTTTGGCGCGCGCGGCGTCGCGTTCGGCGCGCAGTTTCGCGGCTTCGCTTTGGAACTTCATGCGTTGTTCGCGTTCCTGGGCGGATGATGCGCGCAACTGTTCGCGGTCTCGTTCGGTTTCGAGGTAGGTCGCCGCGGCGGATTCGCGCGCCTGGATGAGTTCGCCGATGTGCGCGCGGGTGGATTCGACGTCGTGTTTAATCCGTTCGAGTTCGACGTGCAGCGTTTCGCGTTCGGAATCGACCTGTTCTGCCTCGGCGCGGGTCGAGTCGAGTTCGTGGCGCAGGGATTGAATCTGCGCATCGTACCCGGCTTGCGTCGCGGTGTGCGCGGAAGCCATTTCCGCACGTTCGCGATCAAAGTCGTGACGGAGCGCATCGATCTGCGCGACAGCGTCGTCGGCCTGGGCTTTGACCGCGGCGAGTACATCGGGCTGGACCGCGGCGCGGGCCTGCGTTTCGAGCAGCGCTTCCAATTCTTCGATCTGCGCGCGTTGCGCTTCGCGCTGATCGTGGGCGCGTTCGCGCACGGATTCGATCTGGGCCAACACTGTCTGCATGCGGTTCACGACTGCATTGGATTCCGCGCGGGTTTCGTCCAACTGCGCGGTGAGCGTGGTGCCTTGGGCTTCCAGCTCGTCGCGCTCGCGTTGATGGCGCTGGGCATCTCCCCGCGCCTCGTCGAGGGCCGATTTCACGTCGGCGAACTCCTGCTGCAAGCGATCCGTGTCCGACATCACGGCGCGCATGCTTTCCGCTTCGGCGCCGGCGCGTTGGGATTCTTCGCGGGCAGCGGCGAGTTGCGCATGGAGTTCGTCCACTTCGGCGCGTTGCGCATCGGCTTGCGCGCGCAATGATTCGGCTTCGGCCTGAACTTGTTGAAGATGTTCGCGCAATTGCCGCGAGGAACCTTCCGCCTGCGCGAGTTGCGCCGACGTTTCTTGCAGTTCCTCCTGTACCGCGGCGTACTGTTCACGCGCGCCGGATGCTTCGCCGCTGGTTTGGTCGAACAGGCCCTGTAGTTCGGCCAACTGTGAACCGCGCTGGCTGGACGTAGCGTGCGTCTGTTCCAGCTCCTCTCGCAATTCGTCGAACCGTGCGCGTTCGGCGGCGGATTCAGATTCCAGTTGTTCCATCCGCGACTTCAGGTCGTGGACGGTCTGCTGTTCGGCGGCAATTGCGGCGCGGACAACCTCGAGCTCCGCGTCCGCGGCGCCGGCCCTGGCGAATGCCTCGGTGGTTTCCGTCTCGACGCGCTCGACCTGTTCGCGCGCTTCATCCGCCGCGATGACATGTCTTGCGGCGTCAGCGCGAATTTGTTCGAGCTGTTCATGAAGTTCGCGCGCAGTATCGAGGTTTTCCGATGCTTCCATGCGCGCCTGGTTTGCTTCTTCGCGCAAGGCATCGGCGAGCCGTTCGAGTTCGGTCACGCGCGAGGCATTGCGGGTTGCTTCAAGATCGTCCGCGTCCGTTGACGCAACGCCGAGCACACGTGATGCTTCTTCGCGCGCGTTTTCCGCGGCTTCACGCGCTTCGGCAAGTTTGCGGCCCATGTCCGCTTTCGCGATGCGTTCGGCTTCGAGTTCCGCGCGCAACGCGGCGACGTTGGCCGGCGCTTCGGGATTATTTTCTTTGCCGACACGATTGAGCAGCGAACGCAACTGCTCGATTTCCTGCTGCTTGTTGGCGAGCTGGGTGTCGGATTCTTCGCGTAGCTGCCGCTTGATGGTTTCGATTTGTGATTCGGCGCCCCGCGGCACGATTTGGATGACTTGCCCGGATTCGATGATCGCGCGGAAACCTGGCGAGAGGTTTTGCAGCCTGCCGGGATGCACTTTCGTCGCGAGCACGACGTAGTGGTGGTGATCAAGAAAGATGCGGACCACGGCCTCGAGTTCATCGATCAGGTCGGTGAATCGGTCCAGTTGATCCACCAGCAGCACCGCGCTCTGCGCGCGCTCGACCGGAGACGGATCGTCAATTAGCTGCCGGACCTGATCGGGAAAGTCGGCCGCGGTGACATATGCGAGGCCCGTTTTGGTGGTGCCGGCGCGAATACGATTGACAATGGAATAGAGGAGGTGCGTTTTGCCGCAGCCTTCGTCGCCCAATAGAACAGCCGGCAACGGTGAAACGGGCTTGAGCTCCGCTATATCCTGGCAAAGTTGAAACGCGCGACGATTGGAATCGTCGACGAGAAAGGTTCCGAAGTTGAAGCGTTTCATGCCCTTATCAATCCCCGCAGTACGCCAACAAGGGTAACTGCGATTCTAGCCATGCTGCACAAGGTAGTCAACCTTTTACGCGAACGCCAACATTCCGCAACAGGAAATTGCGGTTGCCCAGCCGTTTGTTGCTTTGCTATGGTTCCCATACCGCAGGTCCAAGGAGATTTCATGCGCATTGAAGTTGCCGCGCAGACTGATATAGGCCGCCGCAAGCGGAAGAACGAAGATGATTATGGTGTGTTTCAAGAAGACACGCCAGGCATCACGTTGGTTCCTG
>JAWXCN010000021.1:0-3456 GCA_034408725.1 Candidatus Hydrogenedentota bacterium | reverse complement strand
TCGCCGAACAGGGGAGTTTCGGCGCGCGGGCTGATCGCGCGATGCGGCTCGTGCGGGATTATCCGGATATTGCCCGGCGACTGCTGGAAAAACTGACGACGATGACCATCGATTATTTGAAACTCCAGATCGAGGCTGGCGCCGCCGCCATCCAATTATTTGAATCCGCCGCGAACCTTCTCTCGCCGCGGTTCTACGAAGAATGGGCACTGCCATATCACCAGCAGATTTTCGACGCGCTTCCCCAATCTGTCCCCACAATCATGTTTGCGCGTGATTGGTCAGACCCTACGCAATTGCAGGCGTCCGGCGCGACCGTCCTTAGCTTGACCGAACATGTCCACATTCTGGACGTGCGCGCGCAACTCGGAAATTCAACGATCGTTCAGGGAAATCTGGATAACACCCTGCTCGTTACCGGAACGAAAGAAGCCATCGCCGATGCCGCGCGCGCGTGCGTCGCCGAAGGCGGGCATCGCGGACATATCTTCAATCTGAGCCATGGACTCTTGCGCGACACCCCCTTTGAAAACGTGGTCCACGTCATCGAAATCGTGAAGACCATTTCCAACACGCACCCTACTTGACCCGGCTTCGCACGGGTTTTACACTACCCGGCATCGTTGGGCGGATTTAGGAGGACCTTTTTATGTTGCGCCGTTCATTTGCTGCTATCGCGCTGATTGCCGCATTCGTCTTCATCGCCGGATCCGGGTGCAACACCGTGCGCGGTGTTGGGAAAGACGTTGAAGCGGGGGGCAAAGCCATTCAACGCGGATCGGGCAAGTAAGCCGGAATCCGTATTCGTTCGAGTCTGCCGGGCGCCGCCGTAAACGCGCGGCGTCTTTTGCCTGGAAAGGTCATCAATGTCTAAAGTCGGATTGGGTATCATTGGATGCGGCGTAATCGCGCCCATACACGCGGAAGCGATCAGCGGGATTGCCGGTGCAAAACTTGTCGCCGTTTCGGATGTCATCGAGAAAAACGCCAGGAGCCTCGCGGACAAGTACGGCGCGGACGTTTACACCGACTATCACGAGATGCTCAAACGCGACGATATTCATGCCGTGAGCCTGTGCGTGCCCAGCGGCATGCGTCTCGAAATCGCGGAAGCGTGCGCCGCGGCGGGCAAGCATATTCTTGCGGAGAAACCCCTCGAAGTAAACGCAGATCGCATCGGAAAACTCATCGCCGCGGTCGATAAAGCAGGCGTGCGGCTTGGCTGCATATTTCAGTACCGGTTCGCGGAGGGCCCACTGCATATTCGCAAGGCGCTCGATGAAGGCCGTTTTGGAAGGCCGGTCCTGGGCGACGCGTACATTAAGTGGTACCGCTCCCAGGAGTATTACGACAGCGGAAAATGGCGCGGCACCCGGAAGCTCGATGGCGGCGGGTGCCTTATGAACCAGGGCATTCATCAGGTCGATCTTTTGCTTTGGTATTTCGGGCCCGTCAAGTCCGTTATCGCGCAGACCGCACTCGTCGGCCATACGGGAATCGAAGTCGAAGACCTCGCCTGCGCCATGATCCAATTCGAGAGCGGCGCGATGGGCGTCATCGAAGGCAGCACCGCCATTTGGCCTGGACATGCGGCCCGTGTCGAGGTACACGGGACGGAAGGTAGCGCGGTCCTGGAAGACGGAGAACTCGTGTTTTGGAAATTCAAAGACGAGCGCCCGGAGGACGCCGGTATCCTCGCTGGAATCGAAAAAGGCGCGACGCTGGGTTCTGGGGCGAGCGATCCCATCAAAGGTCTCAAAAGCGAGGGACACCGTCGCCAAATTACGGACTTTATCGAGTCGATCAGCGAGGGGCGTCCCCCAAAAATAGACGGGCGGGAAGGCCGGCGGTCGGTCGAGCTTATCGAAGCCATCTACAGGAGCGCCGAAACCGGTAAGTCTGTCGCTCTTTAACTTTATCGCGGGGTATACGGGCGCCCTGGCCATTTGCTACGCTGGTTGCCATCGGGCACCTTGGAGGTTATTCATGCATTATCGTTTCATGCGCACCTATCGCGCGGCAATACTTGTGGCGATTTTTTCTGCGTCTTCGTTTGCGGCGGAGCAACGGAAAAGCGCCGCGGCAGATGCCGCGCCGGTCGCCAAAATTGGCGATTCAGATGTCATCAGTCGCGGTGAATTTGACCGCGCTCTGGCGGCAGTCGAGCAGGCGCGTATGGTGCAACTGCGCCAGCGCGGCGCAAGCGCGGAACAGTTTGCGTCTGTCAAGCTGGGCCATGAACAAAAAATGCGGCTTGTCGATTCGTTGGTGAACAACCGAATTGGAAATATCCTCGCGGAGCAATCGAATATTTCGGTTTCAGACGACGATGTGAAGGCCGAAATTGAGAAGCGAAAGACCGACCTGCCGAGCGGGACTGATTACAACGAATTCCTTCAGCAACGAGGCATGACCGAGAAGGACGTGTTTGACTCGACCAAGCGGCGCCTGATGTTGGCCAAGCTGGAAGAGCTGAAAACGAAGGACCTCACGGTATCCGAAGATGAAGTCAAAGTTCAGTTTGATCAGCTTAAAGAGCGCGGCGCGACCGATGAATTCGACATTCAGCACATCCTTGTCAAACCGGCTACTGAGAGTGATGCCTCCGCGAATGAGGCAAAATCAAAAATCGATGCCGCACTGGCGCGCATCAAGAAAGGCGAAGACTTTTCCTCCGTCGCCAAGGAAGTGTCGGAGGACCCCGGATCAAAAGAGAAAGGTGGCGAATACAAGGGCGTTCACCGTGGACAAATGGTGCCGGAATTCGATCAGCGCATGGCAGCCACCAAAGTGGGAGAAGTTAGCGAACCTTTTAAGACATCTTTTGGCTGGCATATTCTCAAGGTGAACCGTCACGAACAAGGTAAACTCACCCCCGAACTTACCGAACGCATGAAGGAGCGGATTCTCGGCGCAAAGCGAAATGCGTTCATGCGCAAGCTCATCGAAGAGGCGCGGAACAAAACAAACATCACCATCAACCTTCCCGCTGATGCCTCCGCTGGAACGCCTCCGCCAGACTCGAAAGAAGCGATCCCCGAGGACGATGCAGCGTCTCTACTTGACGCGGCCACATAACTTGGTTTGCCGATGAAGCGAACGATCACGATTGGGCTCGTCGGCGCGGGTATGTTCGGTGGCGATGTCCACCTCCGTACATTCAGCCAGCTCCAACAGAATGGACTACTCCCGTGGTTGGGTAGGCTGGGCCTCGACGACAAGGCCCGGGCACTGGGCGATATCGACGTCCGCTTTGTCGCGCTCGCTACCCATACGGAGAAGACGGGAAAGGCCAAGCTGGCCGAGTACGCACCCGCTGGCCTGAATTTCAAAACCTATCACGGTGAAGAACCGTGGACCGCTTTACTCGATGATTTTCCCGATCTCGACGTGCTCGCCGTCGCCACTCCCGACCACCTGCACGCAGCGCCTATCCTTGCCGCGCTCGAGCGCGGC
>JAWXCN010000020.1:0-18724 GCA_034408725.1 Candidatus Hydrogenedentota bacterium | reverse complement strand
GGGCAATTGGGATGGATGTTGTGCCTCGAGGCCCAACGCATGGGCTATCGCACCGTAGTGCTCGATCCCGCGCGAGATTGTTCCGCATGCCGCATCGCGGACCACCTCATTACGGCATCGTTCGACGATTTAGGGGCCGCGCGCAAACTCGCTTCACTCGCGGACGTCGTCACGTTCGAGTTCGAGCGTGTCCCCCATCATGTTCTCGATGAACTGGAACGTGAATTTCGCGTGCGCCCGGCATCACAGGTGCTGCGCGTGATTCAGGATCGCGCCGTGCAACGCGGCTTCCTGCGCGATAAAGGTTTTCCGCAGCCGGCGTTTGCAACGATCGAGAATGGCGAGGATTTGAATGGCGCGGCCGCCGCGGTAGGTTTTCCCGCGATTCTCAAAAGCGCGCGCGGCGGATATGACGGAAAGAACCAGGCCCGCGTAGACAGCGCAGAGGGCTTGCGCGCAGCTTGGAATTCTATCGGCGGGGGCAGCGCCATACTCGAACGGTTTGTTCCATTCGACCGTGAAATATCGGTCGTGCTCGCGCGAAATGACTCCGGAGAAATCCGCGCGTTTCCCGTGGCCGAGAATGAACACCGTGACCACATTCTCTTTCTTACGATTGCGCCTGCGCGAATACCGGTCGCGATTCAGGAACGCGCGATTGACATTGCGTCGGGCGTCGCGCATGCATTGAATTATTGCGGCGTGATGGCCGTCGAAATGTTTGTTGAGAACGGTGACGTGCTCATCAACGAAGTTGCTCCGCGCGTGCATAACAGCGGCCACTACACCTTTGGCGCGTGCGCGACGTCGCAGTTCGAACAGCACTTGCGCGCGGTCTGCGGCGTGCCGCTTGGAGATGCATCGTTGCAAACCCCAACGGCAATGCTCAATCTCCTCGGCGACATTTGGCAACGCGGAGAACCCGATTGGCGCGCCATGTTCGACGCACTTCCCGAAGCGCGGCTCTTTCTCTATGGCAAAGCCGCCAACTCGCCCCGACGCAAGATGGGCCACGTGCTGATCCAAAACGCCAGGTCAGCCGGCACCGCCGCTGAATCCGCAATGCAAGCCCACCGTCTGTTGGCGCCGTAGGGACTGCTGCCGCAATCCATACAGGTCACTTGCGAAATATCTAGCGTTTGCGTAGATTCCCGTGTATGGACGGCTCCGCCACCACCGCTTTCGAAAACCACCTTTCCGCTGAACGCGGTTTTTCGATTCACACCGTGCGCGCGTATGTGAAAGACCTCGAGCAATTCTGCGATTACGTGACGAGTGGACCTGACTCCTTTTCCCGCGCGCCGGAGGAACGGCCGCCAGCGTCGTTGGAGGCGTTGCGTCGCGCACAACGCAATGATGTGCGTGCGTTCCTTGCCCACGTGCAAACGGCGGGCGGAACGTCCCGCACGTCGGCGCGAAAACTCGCGTCAATCCGCGCGGCATATCGGCTATTCACGCGCACCGGTGCAGTGGCGACAAATCCCGCGGAAGCCGTCCGCTCGCCAAAGCTCTCGCGGGAGCTTCCCGGCGTGCTGAGCATTCCGGAGGTGACAGCATTGCTTGATGCAGTGGACTGCGGCACGCCGCTGGGCTTGCGAGATCGCGCCGTAATGGAAACGCTGTATTCAAGCGGCATCCGCGCGGCCGAATGCGCGGGATTGCGACTCGGGACCATCGACCTCAATGGCGGGCTGATGACCGTGCTCGGCAAACGCAACAAGGAACGCATCGCGTATCTCGGCAGTTGCGCGCGCAAGGCAATTGAAAACTATCTGCGCGCGCGCCATTCCCTCGGCAATCCCGATCATGATCGGCTGTTCGTCAACGCGCGTGGCGGTCCGCTCACGACCCGCAGCATTCAGCGCATCATCGACCAACACGCGCGGAAAGCACTGCCTCTACTGAAAGACGTTTCGCCACACACGCTGCGCCACACCTTCGCAACGCACATGCTGGACGCCGGCGCCGACCTCCGCGTCGTGCAGGAACTACTCGGCCACGAGAGCCTTTCGAGCACCCAAATCTACACCCACGTAAGCATCGAACGCCTCCGCGAGGTATATAAAAAAGCACATCCCCACGCATAGGGGACTGTCACCGCATTGCGTTTTGGATGCGGCGACTGTCCCCGATCCACGCGCATCGCCGACTCAACTAATTCAACCGCGCGGGCTCAATATCCGGTTCCGGAATTCCGGCAAGTTCCCTGAACCGGCGATTACCACGCAAGGAACGGAGTTGCTCCAATCCCACGACTTCAGCCTTCAATTCAGGTTCCAGCGCAATCGCCTCCTCGATGAAATCGATCGCGAGTTCCTGGCGCTCCGGCGCGGTCAATGCAAGCAGCGACGCCATGTCGACGCGCGCGTGCGCATTACGCGGTTCAAGTTGCAGCGCAAATTGAAGATGTTCCTCCGCCTGCTCGAATGCACCGGTTGAAATCAAACTGCGTCCCAGCATTCGCCGCGCAACGGCAAGTCCCGGATCCTTTTTCACGATACGTTGAAACGCCGATACGGCGGCGTCGAAGCGGCGGTCTTCATAGGCTTTCAGGCCGCGCTCCCAAATGCCGTGAAAGCGCCTGCGCTGATAGGCGAAGGCCGCAAGGATGCCGCAGCATGCGAGGATGCCGAGGAAAGTCGAGGCTGTTTCTGACAAAGGCATAAAAATGGCTACACTTTTACACAGTTATGAGTGATATACTGCGTTGAACTTGAAACATGGGATTTCCAATTATGCACGTTTCGAACCCTGATTTGGAACGCGATATCCAACGTCGCATCGATGAAGGTCCCTATAGGTCGATTGAAGACCTGCTGTATCATGCGCTTCTCGCCTTGGACGCCGAAGAAGCGGAAAAGCTAGTCCTCGAGCGCGAGCTACTTAAGGGGCTGGAAGGCGAAGCCATTGAAATGACTCCAGAGGATTGGGCGGCTATCAAGTCTGAAGCTCGTTCCAGTATTCGCGAAGATTCGTGAATCCTCGCGTCCTTCGCCAACCTCAGGTAGGCCGCGACATAATTCGACATTATAACTACCTCGCTCGATTCGCTGGACTACACACCGCCGAAAAATTTCTCGAATCCATAGAGTCGGCGTTTAACCTGCTGGCCGACAATCCGAACTTGGGGACCCCGCGAAAATTTACCGCCAAGGGGTTGCGACGAGCAAGAATGTGGGCGGTAAACTCATTTCGAGAGTACCTCATTTTTTACGAGCCGATTGAACAGGGGATCCTAGTCTTTCGCGTAATACATTCGAAACGAGATTATACTAAGCGTATCGGTAACCAGTCTGACGATTAAAGCATCTGACGACTGATCTTATTTCGGAATACAGGATGAAAAACGAAATGAAATTGATATAATGAAAAGGTACCTAACAGAAGAAGACTACCTATGCAATCGATTCAACCAGAAACGGAACAAGAAATAAAACGGCGACTGGACGCAGGCCATTATCGTTCACTTGACGATTTGCTACTTCATGCCTTCAAAGCATTGGATGCCAGTGAATGGCTTGAACGTGAATTGCTGGCGGGACTAGAAGGAGAAGACGTCGAACTCAATGCAGACGAATGGGCTTCTATCGAAGCCGAGGCGTTGAAAGACTTGTAGATCGTATCCAACCAGTGCACCATCGAATCCTATCGTGCCGCTGCCCGCCGCGACATCACGCGGCATTATCGGTACCTCGCGAAACACGCAAGTATTCGAACGGCGAAGCGTCTTCGAGAAGTTATCGAATCTACTTTGGAAAACCTCGCTGTTACTCCCCATCTGGGTACCCCCCAAGCTGCGCCTCACGAGCGACTCGAAAATGTGCGGATGTGGCCTGTAAACAAATTTTCAGAATACCTGTTGTTTTATGAGCCCATTCCGAACGGCATTAGACTAATATGAGTCATTCATGCAAAACGAGATTATCAACGCGTTTTGGGGTGACTAATCTTTCGGCGGCACCGGCGGTGGCATGGACCCCAGCAGCTTTGCGACTTCCGGCACTTCGGCCGCAGGCGACCAATCCGCCATGCCTTCTTTCCACACGAGCGAATCCCGCGTGAGACGGCCGGCTTTGATCTGTTGTTTCAAGGTTTCGCGATCGTAGGGGCCGGTCTGCTGTCCATCAACCGCGATGAATAAGCCCGCTGCGCCATGCACCGGCGGCGGCGCGCTCATCGATCCGGCTGCGACACCGCCGACCTGGTTGGCCATCATCATCCCCACGCCCATGCCCATCGCGCCGCCTGCACCGGGATTTTTCGCGGCGTCGGTCATCGCGGTGCCGGCTTGATACTTCATGTACGAATCGAGATTGCCGATTACGCCCATGCTCGTGCGCTTATCAAGCGCAGCCTCGACCTCCGGGGGCAATGAAATGTTTTCGACAAACAACTGCGTGACCTGCAAACCATATTGATCGAAATCGTCGAAGATGCGTTCACTGATGAATTTGCCAAGTTCGTCGTAATTTCCCGCGAGATCCAGCACCGGAATTTTGCTCTCGCCGATAATATCGGCGAAACGCGCGACAATCATGTTGCGCAACTGATCCTGAATTTCGTCCATCGAAAAATTGCCATCGGTTCCAACAATCTCGCGGATGAATGTCGGCGCGAACAGCACACGCACGCTGAACGTGCCAAACGCGCGCAGGCGCACGGGCCCGAACTCGGAATCGCGCAGCATGATAGGGTTCTTCGTGCCCCACTTGAGATCGGTGAACTGGCGCGTGCTGACAAAATACACTTCGGCTTTGAATGGACTCTCAAACCCATAGGCCCATCCGAGCAACGTTGAAAGAATGGGAAGATTCGCCGTTTCGAGCGTGTAAATGCCCGGATCAAACACGTCCGCCAGCTTGCCGCGATCAATGAACACGGCCACCTGTCCCTCGCGCACGATCAGCTTCGCGCCGTACTTGATTTCGTTATCAGCCCGGTCAAACCGGTACACCATCGTGTCGCGGGTATCGTCAAGCCATTCAATGATGTCTATCAGTTCGCCGCGCAACATGTCGAACAGCCCCATGGCACTACCCTCCGTCTACCGCAGTTTCAGAAAACATTGTACACGAAAATCGTCCCCAAACCTCCGCGGCCTCTGATCGCCAGATTCGTATATTGCCATATATCAGCGTCAATGGTAAGGTTCGGTGGGAGTCCAATTTAATGGCAGACACTCACTCCAGTGTGCGCGTAATAGTTTTCACCGTGCTGATTATCGGAATCGGCGCTAGTGTTTACTATTTCGCGCGAGCACCGAAACCGGTCCAGCCGGTGTCGTCCGTCCGCGTGCCGGTACCTGCCGAAGAACCCACAGCTCCGGAGGAACCGATTCCAACTGCTCCCAATCCTTTACCGCAGCCTGTTGCTGTCGAATCGACTCCAGTGATACCCAGAGAGTTACAGACCAATGGACTGACGGGTACGTGGGAACTTTCTGTGCTCGAGGAAGATAGCGGCGAGATGGAAAACTACTTCCGCTTCGACCTTGACGATCGAAGTGGCGAACTCCAGGTCGCGTCAGTAGAGGTGTATCCGAATCTGGCGGTATCTCTGGACGGCAATAAATTGGTTCTCTCATCGCATAGAGATAACTTCCATCAGACTTTCGAGGGCATTCTGAACACGGGTAAAACCGAAGCCAGAGGCCGTTACATTACGCGTTTTGTTTTTGAAGATACCGAGCAACCCGAACATACTGACGCTAGCGAAGCGATGCTTACGTTACTGAGTCCATCGTTTCTTGAACAGGAACGCGATGCGGAAAATATACTCGTGGCCCGCCAAGAGGAGGCGAGGGCGATATACGACGCAATCCACGCGTTTGCGTCAGAGAATGATGGCAAATTCCCGAGCGCACTGAGCCAAATCCCCATTAGCAGCTTTCCCGATCCGGCGTCGATTGCACACGTCCCAGGCAGAACCATTACTTATTCAGGAGGCGGAGCCGTCCTGGATAAAGAGCGGCTGAGTGAAGTTCAGAAGCAATTGGCCGTGGACAAACTGTCTACCGAATTTCTGGTGGAACATGAACGCCAACTGCGCGAGGTATGGGGCGGCGAAACGCCTTCTGCATCGCCATTGTTACGCATTCAGTACGCGAGCCCGCCGCTTACGATTGACATCGCGACTACCGGTGTCGTGAGTATGAATGAATTTCCTCCCACCGATGCAGCGGCCGGTAATGATCCCGCGGAACTTCGCAGCCTGGAATACAATAATCTGAAACAGCTTGCGATCGTCGTCAAGATGTTCCAAAGCGAGAATAACGATTTTATCCCTCCCGGTTGGTTGACTATTTATCCGGAATATTTGACCAACACTGACGTGCTCCGTTCACCGTGGTCAGAGAACAGAAACCCCTCCTATCAATTGCTGTATCCGGGCGCGCATCAGAACGATCTTTACGCGATCGCGCAGGAACTTTTCGACGCCGGCTTGATCGAATTGGAGAATGTCGTTTCTGATCCAGAACCAATAGGCCCGCACCTCGAGGGTCACATACCCGTTATCGTCGGCACTGATTTACTGCCGATGGTTGGTGACTCCCCTCCCATGCGCGCAGTGGCTTTTCTGGATGGCCATGTTGAAGCGGTGCCGGTTGACGATTGGGAACGGCGCATTACTCCGTTTCAGCGATAGCTCATTTTTTCTGTGCCAGAAGCCATGCGATTACCTTCTCGTCACCGTACGTTTGGTCCCAGGAGTTGTGGTTGACGTCCGGGTACTCGGTGTATTGAACGTTTCCGCCCGCTTTCTTTATCGCATCGACCATCGAACGCGACATCTCCGGTTTCACTACGCTGTCCGCCGCGCCATGAAATGCCCAGATGGGAAGCTTCGCCAATGCAGGCGCATCGGCAACTCTTCCGCCGCCGCAGATGGGCAACAGAGCGGCGATCTTGTCCGGATTCTTCGCGCCGTAGAGCCATGCCCCGTAGCCGCCCATCGAAAGCCCGGTGAGGTACAGCCGGCTTTCGTCAATCGAGTATTCCGCCACCGATTGCGCGAACGCGGCGTCAATAACGTCGAACCGTTCGTGCCACATCGAATCTTTCGGACATTGCGGCATCGCGACGATGCACGGAAACCGATCGGGGTTGCGACGGATCGCACGGCCTATTCCCACTTCGCTCTGAATCAGACCATCGTCGCCACGCTCACCCATGCCGTGGAGGAATACGATCAACGGATATTTCTTCGTCGCATCGTAATCGCGCGGCACGTACACGCTGCATGGTATTTCCCTGCCACCTGCGTTGAGGGTCTTGTTGATAAACCCCGTTGGTTCTTCGGCTATCGACACAAAACCTCCCGCTGCCATCATAGAAACTGCGATCGTCAAATTGCTTATTGTTTTCATGAGTCCCCATACTGTTTATTCACGACATTTTAGGGAATTGCGTCGGCAATGAACTCAATAATGCCGGCTACGAAGTCCGCTCCATAACCTATAACATCTCCTGTCGCATCAATTGCCTGCACGGTCTCTCTTGAGCCATTGTTTACAACTCGATCCGCAGCATTTATCGCAGTTTGCACAAAAACATCGCCGCCAATCTCGAACGCAAAACCGGCAAGATCGGTCGACACATATTCAGTTTTGGGCTCCGGGCGCCTGCGCATTGCATTCGCAATCTGCACAATCTCGGGCGCATCCAGCCAGACGCCCCGCTCGATTGAGCAGAAATCAATCTCGATTCCTTCGACATCGCATGGCTCCATTGCGAAGATGGGAAACCATGGCGACTGGCGCGGCTTGCTACTTGCAGATACGCGTGGCGCATGATCTATCACGTCATCCATACCGCAGGCATGGGCCGTATGGTGCACGTGCGCGGCGAGCATGTGTCCGTCAATCGCGGCGCCGTGTCCGGCGGCGCAAAAGTGAAGCGTAGCGTCGCCGAATTGTTGTGCTCGCAACGGCATGTTGCATACAGGGCATATTGGAATAGAGAGGCGGTCGGACTTCGTGCCCGCTTCGTATGGTGATTTTATATTCATTCGTCGCACTCCCAAGAATGACGCGCCGGTTGAGCCGGGTTAGTCTATCATGGACTCGAGTTCGGCCCAACGGGCATACAGATATTCGACCGCACGCCTTGCGGCCTCCAGCTCAGTGGCCAGACTGGCGGCGCGCTGGCGATCTGCCGCGTAGGTGGCGGGGTCACCTAACGCTTTTTCCAGGCTCGCGACACCCGATTCCGCCTCTTTGATGGCCTTTTCCATGCCATCCAGCTCGCGCTTTTCCTTGTACGATCGGCGGCGAATCTTTTCAGGGGGCGACTGAACCGGTTGATTTAGTTGACGCGTCTTCTGTTCGCTTGACGCCGGTGTCTTTTCCTCCGCTCGCGCAGCTTTCCATTCCAGGTAATCGTTGTAATTGCCCGCGATCTGCACGACCTGCCCGGGGCCTTCAAACACAATCAAATGCGTACACAACCGGTTCAGGAAATAGCGGTCATGGCTTACCAGAATTGCGCAGCCTTCGAATGCCAGCACGGAATCCTCCAGCACGCGCAGGGTCTGAAGATCCAGATCATTCGTGGGCTCGTCCAGCACAAGCACATTGCCACCGCGCAGCAGTTTTTTCACGATATCCAGCCGGTTGCGCTCGCCACCGGACAACCGCTCCATCGGCATGCGCAACGCCGCGCGATCGAACAGGAACCGTTCGAGAAACGCGGGAACGTGAACACGCTTACCGGAGACGTCCATTTCCATCACGCCGTTGGACACAAATTCGAGAATGGTTTGTTCCAGCGGCACCTCTTCGTGCGACTGATCGACATAGAGAAACTGCACGGTTTCGCCGTGAATAATCTCGCCCTTGTCGGGCACGTCGATACCCATCAACGTGCGCACAAGCGTGGTCTTGCCGCAGCCGTTCGGCCCCATGACGCCGACACGCATGCCTTTCTGTAACAGGATCGAGAAGTCCTTGACCAGGGTTTTTCCATCAATTACGCGCGAGATCTTTTTGGCTTCGATCACGGTTTTGCCCAGCCGTTGCGACTGCGGAATGTTGAATGCGAACTCGCGGTCGCGCGCAGGCGGCCCATCGGCTTCGATGTCATAGTAGCGGTCGACGCGATACTTTGCCTTGGTGCCGCGCGCCTTGGGTTGGCGGCTCAACCATGCGAGTTCCTTGCGCAACAGGGTTTGCCGGTTTGATTCCGTGCGTTGTTCGTGGGCTTCGCGCTCGGCCTTTTGTTCGAGGAAACGTTCGTAATTTCCCGAGTACGTGATCATGCTCCCGCGATCGAGTTCGACAATCCGGTTCACCACGCGATCCAGGAAATAGCGGTCGTGTGTAACGAGGATGCAGCTGCCTTTGTATGCCGCGAGAAAATCCTCGATCCATTGCACGCTCGACACGTCGAGATGATTGGTGGGTTCATCCAGTAACAACAAATCCGGATGACGCACCAGCGCCGCGGCAAGGTCCACGCGCCGCGCTTCGCCGCCGGACAGGCTGCTGACCTTACGGTCAGCGTCGGGCAGATTCAGCGCGACCGTTACGCGTTTAACGTCTTCGTCCAGGTTCCACGCGTCGGCAATTTCCATTTCGTGTTGGAGATACGACACTTCCTTCTCGAGGCGCGCGTGTGCAGCCGCGTCGAGCGTCGCGTCGCCATAGCGCTCCATTGCCGCGTTGTACCGCGCAATCAGTGCGCGCACATCGTCCGCCGCGCGGTGCAGCACATCGCCGACGGTGTCGTCCGGTTCGGCGCTGCCCTGTTGGCCCAGCATCACCACGCGCAACCCCTCCTGCCGGGTGACCTTGCCTTCGCTGGGCGGTTCCGCACCGGTGATAATGGACATGAATGTCGATTTGCCAGAACCGTTCCGGCCAATCAGACCAATCAGATCGCCTTCGTGTACGGTGAGGGACACGTTATCGAGAATCGGCTGCGCACCGAAACTCTTGGTAACATTCATGACGGTCAGGATTGCTGGTGTGGGTGGAGTTGCCATAAGGAGTCCGTGTACTGATTGGAAAGGAGCGATATTGTACCGTGAAGGCGCCTCGCCTGTCATTTCTGCACTTGTCTGGTTCTTTCAAACTGTTACAATCCCGATTGCGCCCGCGGCACAAGGAGCGTTCCATGTCCCATTCACGCCGTCAATTCTTAGGTCATAGCGTTGCACTCGGCGTTGGCGCAACCTCACAGCCAGCCGTCGCGGATATACGCGCCGTCACCAACGTCGACGTCATCGTCGTCGGCGCTGGGCTTGCCGGACTTACCGCGGCGCGCGACCTGCAGCGCAACGGGATATCAGTGGTCGTGCTCGAAGCGCGCGACCGCGTTGGCGGGCGCACGCTCGGGCATAAGACGCAGCATGGCGAAGTTCTGGATGTTGGCGCGCAATGGATTGGACCGGGACAAGACCGCGTGTTGGCGCTGGTGAACGAGTTTGGGCTGAAAACGTATTTGCAGCCGCACGACGGCACGAAGATGCTCAAGATAGACGGAAAGCTTCGCACCTACGAAGGCGACATTCCGGCGATGCCGCTGATGGCGAAAGTCGATCTGGGGCGGATGTTCTCGCGACTCAACAAGCTCGCGGAGGACATTCCGCTGGAAGCGCCGTTCAATGCGCCGCATGCGCGTGAATTCGATGCGATGACGCTTGAAAGCTGGAAACAGGATTTCATGCACACCGATAAGGCACAGGCATTGCTCGATATTGTCACGCAATCGGTGTTTGGTGCGGAACCGCGCGATTTGTCGTTTCTGTTTTTCCTGTTCTACCTGCGCTCCGGCGGATCGCTTGAGCGGCTCATCAATATTACCGGCGGCGCGCAGGAAACGCGGGTTCACGGTGGCACACAACAGATTTCTGAACAGCTTGCATTATCCTTGGGAGAGGCGTTGCACCTGAACTGTCCCGTGCGCGCGATTCACCACGACGACAACGGCGTGCGCGTAGTATCGGACTCCGGCGAATATACTGGAAAGAATGTCATCGTTGCTGTGCCTCCGCACCTCGCGGGACGCATCACGTATAGCCCTGCGCTGCCCGCGTTGCGCACGCAACTGACGCAACGACTTCCGATGGGCTCGATCATCAAGTGCATCGTGGTCTATGAAAAGCGGTTCTGGCGCGACGCCGGATTCTCCGGCGAGATCGCGTCGGACGAAGGGCCGCTGTCATCGGTATTCGATGATTCGCCGGAGGGAAGCGCGCAGGGATCGCTCATCGGATTCATCGCGGGAGATGCGGCGCGATATTGGACTGAAAAAACACCGGATGATCGGCGCGAGGCCATTGTGAAGCAGATCGTCGAATGCTACGGCGACGCCGCCGCGCGGCCCATCGAGTACATCGAGAAAAACTGGCTTGAAGAAGAATGGTCTGGCGGATGCTACGAAGCGTTCATGGCGCCCGGTGTGATGACCGCTTATGGCAAGGCGCTTCGCGCACACATTGGCCGCATCCACTGGGCCGGCACCGAGACCGCGGAGGTTTGGTGCGGTTATATGGATGGCGCGGTGCGATCGGGTGAGCGCGCGGCAGCGGAGGTTTTGGGATGAGAGTTATGGGAAGAATGGGAGTAATGGAACTCAGTAATTCCCATCCCTCCCATAACTCACAAATTTTCCCTTACCACTTCGACTCAATAATCGCCGATTCGTTGAACACGCTCATCATGATCGTTGTGCGGGCGTTGGTGGTGTAGATGATGCAGATTTTGCCGTCGCTTCGCTGGATGGCGTAGGGATAGGCGAAGGTGTTGTCTCCGCCGAGGATGTTGCGCGAATGCGCCCACGTCTTGTCGTTGTCGGTCGAGATGGCGATGGTCAGCGGGGTGCGCTCGTTCATGTTATCGTTGTAGACCATGAGCAGGTTGCCGCTTTTCAGCTTGATGAAGTCGAGCGCTGAATTCGGGTTTTTGAACGGCGTATCGACGCCTTCGCTCCAGGTATGACCGCCGTCGCGCGACTCGGAGCGGATGGCGTACCCGTGTTCGGTCGGAAGAAAATTTCCGCCGCGACGGATATAGGCGATGAGGTAATTGTCGTCGATCTGAACCACCTGCGCCTGAAGGTTGCCATTGGCTGACTTGATCCGGCTGCTTTCCGTCCACGTCTTGTCCTTCGGGTTATACCGCATGAAATAGGACATGGTGTCCGAGGCGGTCATTTCGGTATCCCCGCCGGTTTCGTGATACAACGGCAGTAGATACTCGCCGGAGTTCAGGACAATCGGCTGGCCGCGGACCATCGAGCCTCGTTCGAAGTTGATGACAATCGAGTCCGACCACGTCATTGCGCCGTCTTTGGAAATCTTCGCGAGGACGCGCCCGTCCGACCAGGTGGTGCCGTATATGTTGTTATAAAAAAGCCAGACCAGACCGTCCGGCGCCTGCCAGATAACGGGGTTGCCGTCGCCGTGGTCCGGCGTGTCGGCAATGACTTCCGGCATGGTCCATAGCGTGTCGCCCTTCTTCTGGCGCGAGCCATAGACGGCCGTGTCGGTGGCATATTCGTCCGCGCCGCCGTAGTAGGCGATGTATAGGTCACCGTTGGCGAGTTCAGTGATGGAAGCCGGGTGTTTGTACAAGCCCGGGTGCTCGGGACCGAAGACGCGGTAGGTTTCGATGTTGTCGCGTTCGGGATTGCGCTCGATCTGGGCGAACGCGATGGTGGTACACGTGAATATCGATAACGTCAGAAGTCCAATAAACCTACTCAAAGTTCTTCTCCCCGTCTTGTTCGCCCCAAGTTTGTGAGGAATAGAGCGAGATTCCCACCCCAAAGGAGTTTAAACAGATTCCTTGCGGCGTGACAACCTTTGCGGCTCACTTAATAGACCAGTGCGTTGCACTGCGGGCACGGCCGTGACTACGTGATGTAGTCGCGCGAAACAAAGGGTGATTGATTAAAATAAGGGAGGCAAAAACGAGATATCGCCGGAAATCAAGGCGCAACTACTGTTGAGCGCGGGTGCGCGATATCTTCTCGGCAAACTGAACGCAATTGCGATGGGAGTACCGTTGCAACTTCTACAGTGTCGCCTGTCAGGGCTATGAACTCCACCTCGTAGGCGGCGTGATCGCCGTGGATATGGATTTCCGTGCCGACATCACCGGATTGGAGGGATTCGGCTGGAATGTCTTTGGTGAGCACGATACGGTCGTGTCCGTTGATTATGGCTAAAGGTCTTCAGGCTTAAGGCCCGTTCGTTTTGCAATTCAGGCTAGCATTCTTGGCCCAATTTCTTGCCCATCATGAAAGGCAAACACAAAATCTTCCCATTGTGGTCTACACAGCACCCGGTGTGAACTCGCTCCTTCGCGCTTGATTGACCAACCAATGCACAAGTTTCGCTTTCGTTGAAGGCCACTGGGTCATACCGACAGCGCAAACAGTTCTCGAAGTTCGGGTACAGCCTCCCCATGGTCCAGGCGGTCGGCGATAACACGAAGCGCGAGCGCTTCTACTTTTGCGATAGCATCCTCGCGTGATCCTCCGTACGCCATCACTCCCGGCAGATCAGGGACTTCCGCGATCCAACGATCGTCAGTTTCACGTTCAATCTCTATTCGCATAGCTACTTCCTCCATCAGAGCATGATTGTAGCGCGGTTTACGGTTCCACAGCCGCCACGAGACCAGCCACACAAACCCCGCGATCGTCGCGGGAACAGGATAGGGCCGATAACTGTCACAATATATATGGGGGTAAGCTCAGTTTCACGTTTCGATTCAAGCTGTATGAAGGATGTAGAATTCGAGGGCGAAGTATTTAGTCGTCGATTTTGCCCTCATCGGAATAATGTACCGCCCGGATGGCCTGTTTCCGCATGGTCTTTGCAATTTGAATGGTACACAGGAAAAACACCACGATGATGCACATCAACACGACACACACAATACCATCCCGTTGCGTGATTCCTTTGCCGAAGTTTTCCGTTGACAGGAAAATCCCAAGTGCTGTGGCTAAAGAGACAATAGAAAAGGACAGTGTCACCCACATCCCAAATAGTATCGGCTGATCCAAGTATTTCTTGTACATATCCGAGTATTTCTTGTATACGTTGATTCCATCACTCATAGGTTACAACTCCTTCTAGGGTTTTATTCGGTATCGTATTCAGCCGACATTTCCCATATGGACGCCCGTAACCACCACGGGCGCGTTATTCACCATTATCGAGACACACACTGACGAGTTCAAGACCAGTATTCTCTCCTGTGCGCCAATCGTCGAAGATGTCCTCCGCCATCACCGTCAATCCCAATGCGTCATCCAGCTCGCGATACGCCAACAATCCTGCATCGCTCGTTATCTTCGAACCATGAAACTCCAGCTTCAGACTTCGGTCAAACCGACGCGTAAGGCGCTCTTTTTCGTTTCACCCATTTGATTTTCTGCTGTTGTGTACTATCACCTTGAGAACACCCTTTATTCATAGGGTTAAACGATACCAGCGGATCTGAAGATGACTTCTTCAAATGGGAAATCCGGGTTAAAATTACACGCCTTTGTGTTGATCGCGCAATGGCGCCGAGTCTTGAAACTTCAGTTCACGCTCGTAGTCCTCTGGCGTGTCCATATCCCTCAGCACATCGCTGGTGCCGATAGGCAGTTTGACGACTTCATCGGGGCGGCCGTAGATGAGGCCGCGGAGGCCGGTGTCGTCGAACTGGGTCATGACTTGTTCGCGGTATTTTGATGCGATGAGCACGGGGTGGCCGGTGTCGTCGTCGTGGAAGGGGACGATGATGCCCTGGGGCTCGCGGCGAAAGGCTTCAATGAGGGCGTTGATGATGGCGGGCGTAAGGCTCGGTTGGTCGCCGAGCACGACGAGGAAGGCTTCGAGGTCCGGGGGAAACACGGCAAGCCCGACGCGGATCGACGTGAGCATGCCTTCGGTGTAGCGGGAGTTGTGCGCAAAAGTTAGTTCGCGATCGGCCAGTACGCGGATCACGCCGTCGCGATCGTGGCCCGTGACGACGACGGTGGAGTCCACTTCGCTGGCGAGCACCTGATCGACGATATGTTCGACGACGGTTTTTCCCGCGTAGGGCAGGAGCAGTTTCTGTTTTCCCATGCGCCGGGATTCGCCGGCGGCAAGTATGATCGCGCCTATCATGCGGTGGTGTATACCGTGAGCGGTTTGGCCGCGCCGCTGCGTCTGCGGCGGGCCGCGACGAGTTCGGACACAATGCTCATTGCGATTTCTTCCACAGTCAGCGCGCCGATGTCGAGGCCCATGGGCGAATGGACGCGGGCAAAGTCGGTTTCCGTGGCGATGCCGTCGCGGAGGAAACCTTCTCGGATGATGTGGGCTTTGCGCTTGCTGCCGATCATGCCGAGATATCGCGCAGGCGAATGGATGCATTCTTTCAAGACGACGCCGTCGTGGCGATGTCCGCGGGTGACGATAACGATGTAGGTATTCGAATGGATGGGAAACGACGCGAAGACTTTTGAGATGTCGCCGCAAATCGTTCTGACGTTTTCCGGATAGCGCGCGGCATCAGAAAATATCGCGCGATCATCGACGACGGTCACGTCGAAGCCCAGCCACGCGCCGAGTCTTGCGACGGCTTGGCCGACATGCCCGCCACCGGCGATTAAGAGCACGGGGGCTGGTTCCACGGGTTCGATGTAGACCTCGGCGATCATTTCGCCGTCGGTGGATTGTTCGACGCAATAAGACGGGATTGTCGACTTGAGGCACGCGCAGAGTTCGGCGGAACCGGGAAATGGGTAATACGATTCGATCTCCGCTTCGGGCACCCAACGCGATTCGACGTTGCCGTCCATCGGGATTTTGAGCAGGAGCGCGCCGCGGTGGCCGTTGTCGATAGCGTCGGCTGCTGCTGCGAATGCCTCGCGGTGGCGCGCGGGATTTGGGTCTACGAGCACGCGGACTTTTCCACCGCAGATGAGGCCGTCGTCCCAGCCGTAGTCTTCATTGAGATTGAGATCGAACGCAAAGGCGCGACCGTTGTCGAGCGCGTCGAGGGCGCGTTTGCGCGATTCCGCTTCGAGGCAACCGCCGCCGAGGGTGCCGTGAATGGCGCCTTCGGCTTCGAACAGGGCTTTTGCGCCGGCCTTCTGCGGAGTGGAGCCCGATGCGCGAATGACCGCGGAGAAGGCAAAGCGCCGGCCTTCGTCGATGAAGCGGATGGTTTGGCGGAATAGTTCCATGTGCGCAGGTCCTTGGTTGCAGCACGTTGGATTGTAGTGGGGGTTGGCGGGTGGGTCAAGGAATAAGCACTGCACTGGACAGACACATTACGGGATTAGTTCATTCTTGGGAATTAATTGCGGTTGTCACCGCTAGTTCTCTACTAAGTTGCGCTCTCTTAAGTCGCTCATTCCAGGAGTCAACTGATTCAATTTCGCCGGGTCGATTTTTCTTTTCGGCGAAAAATTTCACGGCTTCATCCGAACCTGATTCCGCTAAAGCTTCAAAGGCTAGTCTTTGAAATCCTCTAATTGCTGACGCGCTAAAAATGCAATCCGCCCAATATTCGGGGCTTCCAATTTTTATCAATTCAGGGGCCAGTTCCGGTTGTCCGGCACGTGCCATTCCGATTATCGTTGCGCCAATTAAGACCTCAATATCTTGCGCTACGAGAGTGCTCTGGTCAGATACGTTAGTATCAACTTTTTTCGAACTCGACATAGCCATGAGAGCCTTAAAATGCTCCAACAAAAATCCGGCGTTTGTCTTGTCCTTGGTCACCCCGAGCCAGACAGTGGCTCTTTCGCGGGTAACTGTTTTTTGCGTATCGTCCGAGACCAAATCCTGCAAGAAAAGGTCGAAGCCCGGCAACTTTTTATAAATTATTGTCATTTTCTCAAGGTCTCTGACAGTAACATCGGCCAACTGATTGCCCAGAACAGCTATAATCTTTTGCTGGTCACTTTCATTTAATTCCGACGCGATTGATTCCGTGAGCGGACCTAAATGAGTGACAACAATTAAACCGACGAAAAGTATTGTGCGATATGGATAGTACCTGATCATGGGTTTACTTATTGCGCTTTCGCGCTCGCGCTCGTAGCTCCCGGAATGCGGTTTTTCCGTCAATCAGTTCGCCACGATTGGCTTGGCGGATACCGATGGCAATCTGCTTCCTAATGTCGGCGGTTTTCATAGCAGCTCCGGGCTTTCGAGTAGTCATTTACCACGCGCACATTTCTTGACTATTTTTTGCCCCTTTTGGGGAAGCGTTGCTATAAGCGAATCAAAGCACTCCCGCAAAGATTTTTCATTGTATTCAGTATAGTTGCCGCGCTTGAGTTCGTCCATGCCGGCATTTAAATCGTCTCTCAACCACTCCAATTTACTTTCTTCATGCTCGCGAGCGCTAGAAATACTCATCATGGCCTCCGTGCCTGAATATAGCATATTAAGGGCCCTCCAATGGTTGGTTTCCTTCAGTAGCGACGTCGACGGACTTAGACGGCTTCCCGCAGCCTAAACCTTCGCACAGGACCCCTGTATCTCGAGGTCCAGCTGTGCGACGTGCGCCGAATCGGGATTCAGCGCTACATCAACCCTCTTGCAAGCCGCCCCGCATGATGTTACGTTGATACTCGCGGCACAACCTTCCACTCCGTCATCGGTTTGCGATGCGGGCTGCGCCTGATTCGGGGAAGGCCTGTCGCGCACAGGGTGTAAATCGTTCGTTCAACGGTGAAGGAGTTTCTCTATGCCAATGGATGACACGGGGAAGACGCGCTCGGGCTTGTCACGGCGCGGTTTCCTCAAAACCGTCAGTGCCGGCGCCGCTGCGACGGGTCTGGTGCGGGAGGCGACGGACACGCCCGTCGCGAGCGCGCAGGAAAAGGCCGTTGTGGGCCCCGGTCCCGTCCCCATCAAACTCGACATTAACGGCGAGGCGAAATCCCTCAATGTCGAACCTCGCGTGACGTTGCTGGATGCGTTGCGCAACCAACTCGACATTACCGGCGCGAAGAAGGTCTGCGACCGCGGGACGTGCGGCGCGTGTACGGTGCTGCTCGATGGCAAAGCGATCTATGCGTGCTCGCTGTTGGCCATCGAAGCGCAGGGCCACAAAATCACAACGGTTGAAGGCCTTGGATCGCCGGAGAAGATGAGCGCGATTCAATCGGCTTTCGTCGAACATGACGCGCAACAATGCGGGTTCTGCACGCCGGGCTTCGTCGTCGCGTGTACAGCATTCGTTCAACAACATCCCAAAGCGACGTTGGAAGACGTGCGCGCGGGCCTTGGCGGCAACCTCTGCCGCTGCGGCACATACGCGGGTATCACTGAGGCGATGCTTCAGGTCGCGAAAGGAGGCGCATAATGGCTAAGAACGCATGGCCCGCTGCCAATAAAATGGCGCTCATGGGCAAGCGCATCAGCCGCCTCGACGGCCCGGCTAAGTCCACCGGTCACGCGAAGTACGCCTACGACATGAATCGTCCGGGCATGCTTTACGTGCGGCTGTTGGGTTCGCCGCACGCCGCGGCAAAAGTCTCTTCCATCAATTTTGACGAAGCCAAAAAAGTCCCTGGCGTAGTAGAAGCGCGTGGTGAGATCGGGACTGCGGCTCCTGACAATGAAGTTCGCTACGCAGGAGAAATCATTGCCTCCGTCGCAGCGAGCTCGGAAGAAGCCGCGCGCGAAGCTATCAGCAAGATTAAAGTGGTATACGAAGTGCTGCCCCACCTCGTCGATGACACGGACCCATCTAAATCCGACGGAAAGGAACAGGGCGAAG
>JAWXCN010000019.1:0-41742 GCA_034408725.1 Candidatus Hydrogenedentota bacterium | reverse complement strand
TCAAATTAACATCGATGGTTTGTTGCCATTCTTTAAGCGACAGTTCGATAAATGGTTTGAAACTCGCATAGCCCGCGTTGTTCACGAGAATGTCAATGTGGCCGAACGCGCGAAGTGTGTCGTCCGTCATCGAACGCACATCGTGCGGATTCGACACGTCGGAAACCAGCGCCAACGCCTTCCGGCCCGCGCGTTTCACCGCGTCTACCGTCGCATTGACTTCATCCGCGGTCCGCGCTGCCGCCGCAATGTCGCAACCCTGTTCCGCGAACGCTATCGCAATTCCGTGCCCAATTCCGCGGCCCGCGCCGGTAATGAGGGCCGTTTTCCCTTGCAGTAACATGCACCTGCTCCTGTAATCTGTCTGCCCATTATAGCCACCTGCACATTGAAGGACTATGCGGACTTTGGGATACTCTCCGTGTGTGAGGTCTCGGTGGCCAAAACAAAGCGAAGGAGTTCGACCATGGGAATCCCAGCCCGACCCAATTTCGATATCGCCGCGCTCGTTCAAAAAAGCTGGCAGATCGTTCAGAACAACGCGTTGCCCCTCATCGGCGGCGTTTTGCTTTTTGCGCTGATCCAGGGTCTATTCAATTGGCTTTGTTATATGGTCCTCGGAAATTGGGCGCGTAGCTTGGGGCAACTCATTCTCAGTGGGCCATTGCTTTTGGGGTATTACGGAATGGCGCTCCGTGCCGCCCGCGGCCAATCTGTCCAAATCACCAACCTGTTCGACGGGTTTCAAAACTTTCTCCACGCATTCCTCGCGAACCTTTTTATCTCGGTGCTGGTAGGTATTGGAACGGTCCTCTGCGTACTTCCGGGCCTATTCGCATTAATGATCTACCTGCTCACTTATCTTTTCATGTCCGATCGAAAGTATGATTTCTGGAAGTCTTTGGAATCGAGCCGCCAGACCATCATGGCCGACCTCGGAGCTTGGCTCCCGCTCTTTCTCGTATTCCTACTCCTGATCATCGCCGGAGCGCTTGCATGCGGTATAGGCCTGCTCATCACAGCGCCTATCGCCGCCGTCATGCTTAGCCTCGCGTATTTGCAGGTTTCCGGCGGTTCCATCGACATCATTTCTGATCGCGAAGAATACGAAAACAACCTCGACGAATAAAAGCAACTACGCGAAGGGGACTGTCACCGATTTGGGCGATAGCCAAATCGGTGGCGGTCTTCGTACCCATGCTCATCTCAATGCGCGGACTCGCTGTCGCTCTGCGTATTCTGGAAAACGCACGCCGCACGCATTACCATACGCATCATGTTTGCCTTTCTACGGGGAATCGTCGCGCGCAAGCCCGCCGGCGCAATCGAATTGGATGTTAACGGCGTCGGATATGCCGTAAACGTGCCCGACGGCGTGCATCGGCGTTTGATCATTGACTCCGAAACGACCTTGCTCACTTACTGCCATATCCGCGAAGATACATTCCAAATCTTTGGCTTCCTTCGCGAAGAAGAAAAAGCCCTGTTTGTCACGCTGCTGTCCATCAGCGGCATTGGGCCCAAGGTCGCCCTGACCGTCCTCTCCGGCATGAGCGTGCAACAGTTTGGCCGTGCCGTCCTCGACAGCGACGTCACCGCCTTCACGCGCATCAGCGGCATTGGCAAAAAAGGCGCGCAACGCATCATCCTTGAAATGAAGGCCAAACTCGGTCAGGACGCCGAACTCAGCGCGATCCTCGGCGAAACACAAGATACCGTAACTGAATCCGACGACGTCATTGCCGCGCTGTGCTCGCTTGGCTGCACCATCAACGAAGCCAAGCGGGCCGCTACTGCCGCGCGCAAACAATTGGGCAACGACGCCACCGACGAAGCGTTGGTCAAAGCCGCGCTGCGCTCGATGGCGAAGGTCTAGCGCATGGACAACGAAGAAATTCTGAGCGTAGAACCTACCGGCGACGATATCCAATACGATGATCAAATCCGGCCGCAGCGTCTCGATGATTTCCCCGGCCAGGAACCCATCAAGGAAAAACTCCGCATCGCCATCCTTGCGGCGCGCGCCCGCAAGGAACCGCTTGACCATTTGTTGCTATCCGGTCCGCCGGGCTTGGGCAAAACTACGCTTGCGAAGATTATCGCGAACGAGATGGGCGTCGATTTCAAATCCACCTCGGGCCCGGTTATCGAACGTCAAGCGGACCTCAGCGCAATCCTCACCGGACTCGAAGAGTTCGACGTCCTGTTCATTGATGAATGCCATCGTCTGAACCATGCAGTCGAAGAGACGCTCTATTCCGCCATGGAAGATTTCGACGTCGATATCATGCTCGGTAAAGGACCGACGGCGCGTTCGCTGAAAATCGGACTCAAACCTTTCACGCTCATCGGCGCAACGACCCGGTCGGGTTTGCTGACACCGCCGTTGCGCGCGCGCTTCGGCGACACCTGCCGCTTCGAGTTCTACAACCCCGAAGAACTCGAAGCCATCGTTCAACGGTCCGCCCGCATTCTGAACGTGCCCATCGACAGCGACGGCGCACTCGAGGTCGCCTCGCGATCACGCGGCACCGCGCGCATCGCAAACAGGCTCTTGCGCCGCGTCCGCGACTACGCCCAGGTGAAAGGCGATGGCGCGATCACGAAACCCATCGCGGACGCCGCGCTCAGGCTTATGCGGATCGATGAACTCGGTCTTGATGACATGGACAAACTGATCGTGCGCACCGTCATCGAAAAATTCAGCGGTGGTCCTGTCGGATTGTCGTCACTGGCTGTCGCCGTTGGTGAAGAAGCGCAAACGCTTGAAGAAGTTCACGAACCATTCCTGATTCAAATCGGCTTCATGAAACGCACTCCCCAAGGCCGCGTGGCAACCCCGCTCGGCTACAAACACTTCGGTTTTGTCCAACCCCAGGAGCCGCAAGGCCGGCTTTTCTAGCTACCCGCTTTCGCGACTTCGAGTATTCCGTGTTCTTCTTACTCGTTTTAATTGAACTACTTACATCAAAACGGGGGAACTTTTTGGATGCGCATGGGATTGTATAACGATAGCAGGTCATAAACCGCTGAGGGGAACATCGATACCCGAATCGGTGTTTGTGACCGGGAACAAGGGGCTACCCCGTAAACGAAATGACGTGGCGGGGTGTCTTAGATAGCAACACCGGAATGGTTCCGGGGACTCGGTAAGAAGGCAACCATGAGACTCTCGACTACATTACAAAATCAGTTGGCACGGTTCGATGGACGAATCGTCGATCTTTTCGGGGACTCCGACGGCAACGCCGGGGTTAGGACGATGGACCAGAAAACAAACGAACGACGGCACGAACGATTCGCGGTACCGGTTGCGGCATGGATTGAATTCTATGGCGACGCCGTTACGCGAGGCACGGTATCGCGCGATGTCAGCGCCGAAGGCGCGCGATTCAGCAGCGTGCGTCCCGCGGCCGCGGGCGAGCCCGTGATCGTGCGCATGCAGCTTGGCCGCGGCGCGCAATCCATCGAGTGCAAAGGCCGCGTCGTTTGGACAAAACAAATGCCGAACCGGCTGCACGATTTCGGTGTACGGTTCATCGACCTGACGGAAGATGAACGCTTCGATCTCGTGGGTCATTTGAATACCCGGACCAACACACCGGCTTACGCCGCCGTGTAAGAATCGCCACACCCCTCTCAGAGGCACGAACTACCTCAGGCGAGTGCTTCGAGTTCCGTAGCGGGGACGCCCCGGATAAGGGCGTCCCCGCTGCATTTCATTCCGGGCCTTTCGTAATCCAAGCCGAAATAATTCGAGTAGCCCGTCAGCCCACCAAGCCCGATGCCGTGCCCCATGATCCTTCGAATACGAACTCCGCGATTTTCTTCCGCGCGCGCGGCGCGAGATCGCGTTTACGCATTTCTTCCGATGCCGTGTCCGGATCGGCGGCATAACCGATAGCCAACGCTGTCAATGGCTGCGCATCCTCCGGAACGTGATAAATCTCCCGCACCTTGTCGGGAAGGATGCCAATCATCTGATGCACGGACAGTCCTCGCGCCGTTGCTTCCAAGCTGAGCGTCGCGCTCGCAAGTCCGAGATCATGGACCGCGGCGGCGTTCGGCTTGCCGTTCAATGCGAACCGCAAACTCGTGCAACCGATTGCAAGCACCGGCACGTTCTTCGCCCATGCCTGGTTACCCTCTACGAGGCAAGAAAGCATCCGCTCAAACTCAGCGGCGTTCGACCGCGTTGCGATGATGTAACGCCAAGGCTGCTCATTGTAGGAAGAAGCCGCCCACCGCGCCGCCTCGAACACGGATCGCAGATCGCTTTCAGATACCGATCGATCTGAAAATACGTAAGGGCTCCATCGCTCGGAGATTAGTTGGTGAATGGGATGGTCGGGTTTAGCGGCTTTATGGTCATTCATCCTCGAATCCTTTCATCAAAAAGGGTTGTCTCATTGCCTTACCGTATACGTCAAATCATCGAGATACACAATCTGGCCGTTGCCGTCGATCCACGGTGTAACGAACCCAAAGCGGTTAAACGTTGCGCCTTCGGCGATATGTTCCGCCGGAATTTCATGGACCACCGGCGGGTTCTTGTCGAGTATGAAAATTAGCGTGCCCTGCGCGCCGGCCGCGCCAGGTTCATAACGCAATTCCCAGTCATGCGATGCGCCGTCGGGGTAAATAACAGGGAGGTTATCGTACCGGCCCTGGCTACGACCCTCGCCGTGGGTCCGGTAGCTGGGATATGCGAAGAAACCCTGGGCCGAAGGGCCTTCAATCGCGAAGCCAAGCACATCTGTTGGCATTCCATCGGCTTGTGAATCGGAGACTTTTACGCTGTGCTCGGCATTGAAGAACCCGAACAGGGTCGTGCTGTCTGAAACACCGCGGCGGAACGTCACCTTTCCGGAAGCGCGAAGTGGTTTCTCGAGCGTCAGTGGTTCCGTCTTCGCGCCGTAGTAGGCGAGCCGTTCCGGGTACCGGCAATCGCCGCGGAAAAAGAGTCCGCCTATTTCGCCCGCGGCCTTGCCTCCCGCATAATGTGTGTCGCTATATCCAAAGTTAAAGCGGGGCCGGGTTTCATCGCTGAAAAATGACGCGTGGTTTCCCCGTTCGTCCCATTTCGGGTCGCTGGTGAGGTCAATCTTCTCACCGTTAATTTCGAGGTCTGCGATATAACACTCGCCGCCGGTATCCGCATGTTTGACGACCGGCATCAATCCGAACCGGTTGAAAGCGGCGCCGTCCTGTCGAAATTCGGGACTGACATCCATCACCACCTTCATGTCATTCAACGTCGCCGTTATGAGCCCGCTTCCGTTATTGCCCGCGGGGTCGTACACCAGCGTCCACCGGTACGTCATGTCGCTCGGATTCTCGATGGGATGATTCCGATCCGTTTCCGCGTCGTACCTACCCACGATGCCCGCGCCCGCGCGCCATTTGCTGGTGGCGTACTCGGTGTGCGCGTGAAATGTTTCGCCGCGTCCATTGATGCGAAACACCGTCGAGTTCGGCATGCGCCAGTCGTTGACAGTATTCGCATTGAAGAACCCGAGCAGGAAATTTCCGGCCCCCTTTTTGATCGTCATGTTGCCGGAAGCGTTCAGTGGTGTGTCAAAGTTCGCCTCCGGAATTTTCTTGGCGTAATAAGCCGGATGCCCGTCGGGAGTAAGCATGCCGCCAATCTGCCCACCTTCGCTTCCCACGGGAGCCACATAGCCGAAGTCCTGGACGACGGGCCGCATCTCTCCCGTGGAACGATTGTTCATTCCGTCCCATTCGGGATTCGAGTCGAACGGCTCAGTACGTTCTTCGCTGAGAGCGATAAAAACGGCACACGATGCAAGCATTGCGAGACCGATCAGTTTCATTTAGTCGTCCTCAGTGGTTTTGATGGGGCAACGAAAATACATACTTTCTTGGACCCGCCGGTTGCATGCCGGGCAACCCATACCATCCTACACCGAAATCGCAGGGTATAAATGACGTCCAAAATTCGCGCCGTGGAGTGCGGGAGCGGTAGCTGCCGCTTTTCCTTCGAGGGACCAACAGCGCCACGTGCCGCACCAGACCACTTGCAATCCGAATAGAAAGCGGTAGCTGCCGCTTTTCCTTCGAGGGACCAACAGCTCCACGTGCCGCTCCAGAACACTTGCAATCCGAATAGAAAGCGGGTGGCTGCCGCTTTTCCTTCGAGGGCCAACAGCGTCACGTGCCGCACCAGACCACTTGCAATCCGAATGGAAAGCGGTAGCTGCGTCCGAAGCGGACTGCGCTACCGCAGCCCAAGGCCGACAGCGTGTAGCTACCGCTTGCCATTACATGATCAAAGTTTCTTCCAAATACCTTCAATCGCCCCCAGTTCAGCGCACCGTTCCCTATTGGATAGGAATTCACCCATCAAATATGGGGTTCCTTAAGGAAGATGCAAGAAGTTGGCTCACGGAGTGCCAACCCGGTAAAATATGGAATTGGCACTTTGCAGAGTAACAGGTAGTTTAACCATGAAATCTTTATCCCTACGAATGACGGCTGTGGCGCTAGCCGGCATTTGTGCACTAGCCGCTGGTTTGGGACTTCGCGCGGTCGCGCGCGTATACGGCGCCCCTCTCGCCGCGAACACGGCAAACTCGGAGAACTCGGACATGATCACCGTGCGAATTATTGGGAAAGACGGCCAGCTCACGGACCCGGTCAGCGTGGCGAAAGTCGAGCGGACAGACGGGGAATGGCAGAAACTGCTGACTCCAGAACAGTACGTCGTCTCTAGATCAAAAGGCACCGAGCGCCCGTTTTGCGGAACGCTACTGGATAACAAAAAAAAGGGGTACTACCTTTGCATCGGTTGCAACCTGCCCCTGTTTCATTCCGGGTCTAAATTCGAATCCGGGACCGGTTGGCCCAGTTTTTTCCAGCCGGTCGCGAAAGAGAATATTCTTGAGGAGCGTGACATTAGCCACGGCATGTTGCGGACTGAGGTAATGTGCGCGCGTTGCGAAGGGCATCTCGGACACGTATTTGAAGATGGCCCGAAACCGACAGGCCTTCGCTTCTGCCTTAATTCAGAATCTCTGAAATTCATCGATGACGCCGACGCCAAAACCGTCGGAGAAGAAATACCCGTTGCCAGCTTGGCCGCCAATGCTGCGCCGGCAGAAATCCCCAAGGCCGTGACGCGGTTGCCGCTGCCCACGATCGACACGCCAAAGGCCGAGAGCGCGCAAGACGCCAAGGCCGTGTTTGCCGGCGGATGCTTCTGGTGTACGGAAGCAGTCTTCGAGGATTTGCCAGGTGTGAAAGATGTTGTTTCCGGTTACGCCGGTGGCGATCCCGCCAAGGCGAATTACGACGACGTCAGCGCAGGCGACACCGGGCACGCCGAAGCCATTGAAATTACCTATGACGCATCGAAACTCACGTATGGCGAGTTGATGCGCATTTTCATGGGCACGCACAACCCGACACAACTCAATGCCCAGGGACCGGACACCGGCACGCAATACAGATCGGCGATTTTCTATATCGGCGACAAGCAGAAAGAAGTCGCGGAAAAATACATTGCGCAACTCGACGCCGCCAAACTGTTCGGAGCAAAACCCATCGAGACAACACTCGAACCGTTTAAGACGTTCCATCCGGCGGAGGAATATCATCAGAACTTTGCGAAAACGAATCCCGCGTATCCTTACGTGAAGTATTGGTTGCCGGAGAAACTGAAAAAGCGCGATGAACTAATCAGCGACACCAAAAAATAAGCGACTCACAACGCAGCCTTTTAGAAACCGCCTGGTCTTCAATGATCGGGCGGTTTTTTGCATTATTTTCTTTTTCCGTGACTCAATTGCGATAAACTGATTTAGTATCAATTCTCGAATCCCACCTTCGATTCTTCTCAAAATGCTGTAGGACAATCGCGAAATCCTTCTGTCGGGCGGGCACTGAAACCGCGATTAGGCTGAAACTTGCGAAATGCGGACACACGCTCCAACCGTTAGGAGGGATGACGAGAAGGCAGGCATAACCACCGGCAAAGAAAGGAGCGGTTATGCAAAACAGATTAAAAGTAGTGCGAGCTGCTATTGCATTGTTACTCGCAACGATGTTTCTGACGTCTTGTCCGAGTGGAAAGACTTTGAATGGGTTCATCGCGGTTGACGGTGTAGCGCGTAGTTATATCGTTCACGTTCCCGATACGTACGACAAAACACCCATCCCGCTGCTCATCGCCTTGCATCCATTCGGTTGCACCGGACGAACGATGGAAATGCTCACGGGATTCAACGCGATTGCTGATCGAGAAGGCTTCATCGTTGTTTATCCGGATGGGCGTGATCGGATGTGGAATTCAAATCCGGCGGATCCGTTAGAGTTGATCGCGGAACCGCTGGACGATGTTGCGTTCATCACCGCGTTGCTCGACAGATTGTGTGAAACCTTTGCGATTGATAAGAGCCGCGTATATGTAACCGGCGCTTCGCAGGGTGGTCTTATGGCACAACGCATAGCGGGTGAATTTCCCGAGCGGTTCGCGGCAGCTGCCACGGTTATGACAACACTTCCCAAAAAATGGCCGAGCCACGTTCAACCCAAGAGTTCGTTGCCGTTCTTGATCATTCATGGAAAGGAGGACCCGTTCCTGCCGTGGTCCGGTGGAGAGGTATTTGAAGGTCCGTCGCGTATGATAGATTATCTCAGCGCGCCTGATTCAGCCCGGTTTTGGGCAAAGTCCAATTCCTGCGACAGCGAATCTCCTTTGCGGGAGGAACTGCCTGACACTGACCCCGACGACGGCGCGCAAGTATTCCGTGAAACGTATGCAGGCGGCAGCGCCGGCGACGTCGTGCTCTACGGCGTACGCGGCGGTGGTCATACATGGCCGGGAGGCCGAATCAATCTGCCGGATATTTTGATGGGCAACACGACCTACGATATCAAAGCATCGGACGTGATTTGGGAGTTCTTCGCCCAGCACAAGCGCACGTAAGAGAATTACGCAATAATTTTGTGCAAGACGTTACCCGCCACGTCCGTAAGACGGAAGTTGCGTCCGTTGTGCGTATACGTGAGCTTTTCATGATCGATACCTGACAACGCTAGAACGGTGGCGTGAAGATCGTTCACGGAGACGGGATCGACCGCGGCTTTGTATCCGACTTCATCGGTTTCGCCGAAGCTCGTGCCGCCTTTAATTCCGCCGCCCGCCATCCACATCAGGAACCCGTCGGGATTGTGGTCGCGGCCGATGCCGTTCTGCGAAACCGGCAAGCGGCCGAATTCTCCGCCCCAGATCACGAGCGTCGAATCCAGCAGGCCGCGGCGTTTGAGATCGGTAAGCAGCCCCGCCATGGGCACGTCCGTTTCCGCGCAATGCATGTCGTGATTCTCGATCAACCCGTTGTGCGCATCCCAACTGTCCTGTTGATGCCCGCCGCCGCTATACACCTGAACAAACCGGACGCCACGTTCGACCAGGCGGCGCGCAATTAGCAATTGGCTTCCGAAATACTTCGTCTTTTCCTGATCGAGACCGTAGAGTTGTTTCGTCTCATCATTTTCTTTTGCAATCTCGACGGCTTCGGGCGCGGCCATTTGCATGCGATACGCCAGCTCAAAACTTTCGATGCGCGCGGAGAGGTCCGCTTCGCCCGGGTGCTGCTCGAAGTGCGCCTGGTTGAGTTGCGCGAGCAAATCGAGTTGCGCCCGCTGCTGTTCATCGTTCAATCCACGTTGGCGTTCAAGGTTGATGATTGGCGTACCGTTCGACCGCAGCGGCGTTGCCTGATACGAGCTCGGCAAGAAGCCCGAGCCCCAGTTCTGCGGACCACCGATGGGACCCCCGCGCGGGTCATACATCACGACATAACCGGGCAGGTTCTGGTTTTCCGTACCCAGGCCATACGTCAGCCACGAACCAATGCTTGGATATCCCACGCGAATATAGCCCGTGTTCATCTGAAACAGCGCGGGCGCGTGATTGTTACTGCCAGCGTAGCAGGACTTGATGAACGCGATATCGTCGACGCACCGCGCGACCGCGGGATACTTGTCCGAGACCCACGCGCCGCTTTGCCCGTATTGTTTGAATGCGTATGGACTCTTCATCAACGGACCGGGATTTGGACTAAACGGTTTGAGTTCGCCTTTCCAATCTAGTTTGCGGCCATCAAACTTGTCGAGGTCAGGTTTGTAATCAAAGAGATCGAAGCCGCTCGGTCCGCCATACATGAACAGGAAGATGACGGACTTCGCCTTCGGCGCAAACTGGGCATTGCGAACGGTGAATGGACTGGCGGCTTGCGCGTTCGATTGCAACATACCCGCAAGACCGAGCATGCCGAATCCCGCGCCGGTCCGGGCCAAAAACTCCCGCCGCGTGGTCGCTATCTGGCTACGTCCAAAATCGCATTCGTTGTGCGTATCTTCATTCATTCTCATACCATCCTATCCCATGCAATTTTCGCTGGGAGACGCCTAATCGACATATACGAATTCGTTGAGGCAGAGGACAACCTGCGCGAAGTCAGTCAGGGCGGCCTGCTGAATATCCTTGTCCCGCAGCGCGTATGCGTTGGCCCGGACTTTCGCGGTTTCCTGCCGGTGGTGCCGTTGAATTTGCTTCTCAATGAATCCCAAGGACAATGCGAGTTCGGCGTCGCTTGGCGCGCGATTGAGGGCCAGGAGATACGCGCGGTACACCCAGTCGGTGGGAGCCTCTCCTACTTCCTCGCGAATACGCTCCGCGAAAAATGTCGCCTGCCCGTTGGAAAACGCGCTGTTCATCAGCACCAGGGACTGCGTGGGGGTCACGGTCGAAAGCCGGCGTCCGCAACTGACTACAGTGTCAGGCGCATCAAAGGTCTCAATCATGGGCATCCGCGCGGAGCGGCGCACGAATACGTAGACGCTCCGGCGCCACGTATCCGGGCCGTCCGTGGCATTCAACGGCCACTTGGGCGTTGAGCCTGTGGCGACCGCGTCCGCGGGCATGTGTGGGTAAACTCCCGGCCCGTACATCCTTTGATTTAGGCAATTCGTGATCGAGAGGGTCGCGTCGCGAATGATTTCAGCTTCGAGCCGCTGCGGCGTAAACCGCCAGAGGAAGTGGTTGTCCGGGTCTTGCGCTGCATTCGATTCGTTGAACTCGGACGACTGCTGGTATGTTGCACTCAAAAGGATAAGCCGTTGAATATGTTTCAGGCTCCATGCATTCTCGACAAACTCGATTGCGAGCCAATCCAATAATTCGGGGTGCGTGGGGCGGTCTCCCTGTTTGCCGAAATCATTCGGCGTACTAACGATTCCGCGCCCGAAATGATGGTTCCAAAGCCTGTTGACGATCACGCGGGCGGTCAGACGGCCAGCCCCGTGCTCCACGTCCGTCATCCAGTCTGCAAGCGCGGCGCGCTGAAATGTCGTGGGCGCGTCAGTTCCGCGGCGCGTTTCAGGAGAGAAACGCGCATCGCCTTCACCGGGCAGTACACTCAAGAAACCCAGCGCGACTTTTTCGGACTTTGCGTCGGGGTTGCCTCGCGCCAACAGAAAGCTTTCCTCGGGAACAGGTTTGGAATCGGTCAGTGTCAATGCCACCGGCGGTGATTGTGGTTTCTCCAATTCGATCGCGGCGAGGGCACGATCCGCTTCAGCAACCGTCTCGCGCATATCACTATCGAGAACCTTGCGCACTTCGTCATCGTTGACTTTGATGGCCTCGCCGAAGGTTTTTATCGCCGCTTTTTGTGCATCATTTTTATCGTCGGCAGGCGCCTGCAACAGGGCTTTGTCTGCGTCGGATGCCTGCAACGCGAGAATCTTTGACGCCTTCAAAGATTCACGCACCGGCGCGAACAAGCCATCAATAACCGCGCGCGCGGTGTGCATTTTCGCTTCCCATTCCGCAAGCTGTTTCGTATAGGCATCAGCTTCCGCGCGCGGCGCAAGCAATGCGCTGTGCCGCTTGGTGGTCGCGAACGCGGAAAGCATGCGGTAATAGTCGCGCGTGGGTATGGCGTCGTACTTGTGATCATGGCATCGCGCGCAAGACACGGTCATGCCGAGAAACGCAACACTGGTCGTCGACAACATGTCGTCGAGTTCGTCGTAACGGTTCAGTTCGCTTTGTTGATTGTCGATGGTGGGTCCGCTCGTGCAGAATCCCGTCGCCGCCAAGGCCATCGGCGTATCCGGCGCGAGCTCGTCGCCGGCGAGTTGCCATTTCACGAAAGTGTTGAACGGCAAGTCTTCATTAAACGCGCGAATCACGAAGTCGCGGTAGTGGTAAGCGTTTGGGCGTTCGAGATCGAATTCGTAGCCATCGCTGTCCGCATAGCGGGCGACATCGAGCCAATGTCTGGCCCATCGTTCTCCATAGCGGGGACTTGCGAGCAATTCGTCAACGACCTTGGCGTAGGCGGTCTGCGTAGGATTCGTCTCGAACGCCGCCACAGCTTCGGGAGTCGGGGGTAACCCGATAACATCGTAGTAAAGCCGCCGGATTCGTTTTGCGGGACTGCTCTCGTTCGCCGGGGTAATTCCCTTAGCCTCGAGTTCCGAGAGAATGAAACCGTCAATCGCGTTGCGCGGCCATTCGGTGTTCCTCACCACTGGAGCCGGAGCGCGGGTCAGTGGTTGAAACGACCAGAATGCGCGGTCCTCGCTCGTAATTACCCGCTCGGCCTGCTTGGGCGCCGCGGGCTGGGTGATGGCGTTTTCTATCGACTCCAAACGGCGCAACAACGCCTCACGGTCAGTTTGCAAGGCATCGAGGGACGTCTTGAGCGCCTGAATCGAATCGTCGCCCGCGCGGAGGGGAATGGGCGCCAGAAAAATACTCAGCAGGAGGATCGATAATCCTTGCCAGGAACACGTTCTGATGCCGGGATACTGCATGAGGATAGAGTAACCGGGCGCGCGTTATGACGCAACTGCGCGTAGGGGACTGTCACGGGCATCGCGTTTGGATGCCCGTGGCTGTCCCCGATCCCTTGCCTTAGCCCGTCAGCGCGGTTACCATTGCCGGTAAGCCAAACAAGTTAATGGAAGGCAATGCGCAAGTGTCTAATACGAATACGCCGAAATCCCCGCCGGGGAGCGATCCCGCCAACCCCTACAATATCGATTTCGAGCGCGAACGGCGGTTGAAACGCATGTTCCAAGTGTTTATCGGCGTGGGGTTTGCCCTGGCAGCCATATTAATCTTAGCGGGGTATGTCATGGATGCGCTCATTCCGCGGGAGAGCGATGGCCTAGCGCCGGTCACGCCATATAGTTCGCCCGCAGTGCAGTCCGCACCGGCACCGGTCCGGTCTGTGCGATGACGGCTGTTTGCGAAGCAAGCAATCTTACGGTGCTATCGCAGCCGGCGGTTCGCTCTGTCCCAACAACTCCTGAAACCATTCATACGCAGTCGCGTTGTCAGGCGGGGTCTCGCCTGAAAAAACAAACACGCCAAACGCAAGCCTGAACTCTTCGCCGGGCGCGACCGGTGTAACATCGGGTGCGACCTCCGGTTTCTCTGCCGCAGTCATTGCTTTTTTGCCGAACGGATTGGCGACAATCAAGCCGTAATCGCGAGAGTGAAACCAGGACTGCCGGAAGTTCCCGGGGCCAGGCATCACCGTTAAACCGGCGATACTTCCATTAACGCTGCCAAATGCGCTGCACCACTTCGCGCGCTGGCCCCAAGTCCCGTATTCATTGCGGCCGCCTTCGCTGTTGAGAAGCGCGCCCGACCCGAACTTGACGGTGATCGGCGTGTTCACGCGCACGCCCAAACCCATTTCCTCCTGATCGCCAAAACGGAACCCTGCCGCGGCTGGCCGAAACACGGATTGCGCAATCAGGAACCAGCCCATGTCGAGCGGATAAATATCGTATTTGCACACTTCCTGAATGCCCGCGGCGGATGATCCTTCCAACGGTTCATAGGCATTGACCACGGTGAAGTAGCCGTGCGTATCGTCGGTATCCGGTTCCTGCGCGAAGCGGACATGCCGTACCCGCGCCTTGTTGCGCCACACGTCGAGTCCGTTAACGTCTCCGAATGCGAGCCAGATACCCGGATGCATCGTTTCATGGTCCGCGTTATCCTTATTGATGACCGGATCGGGCGGATGGGTCCGGGTCACCACGGTTCCATTTGGCGCATACACATTGCAGAAGTACGGGCGCGCGATCTCCGGATCAGCCCATCGGTAGGTCGCAAACTGCTTGTCGTCGATACGGATTTCGACCGCGCCGCTGGTTCTTGTAAACCCAACGTCTGCGTGCGCCGCGCTCAGCAGTGCGAACACGAGCGCGCCCGCGCGTGTGCGCCAAGGTAATTGGAAAATCATTGCGGCCAAACTCCTCAGTTGCGGTTCCATATCGTACCATGCTGCGCCGCGCGTCGGCATGGTGTTTGCTCCCTTAAAACCACCTGACGTTTATCGGCCGATTGCGGCACAATCCCGCATTACCGATCACGACGGAACCCGTGTATTATCACCCGGTTTGTTTAAATGGTGCAGCGTGGACGGTGCGCGCAGGGACAGGCGCAGACAATAGAGGAGGCTATCATATTCGTAACATTTCGCCGGGAAAGCTACGTAAACGTACTATTCTGATCAACTGAAACCTTTAACACGTAGCCGTTGCGCGCGCGGTGCAAATACCGACGCAATTGGTTGCCGGGCTTTTAACCAATGAATAATGGAAATGTCATGAGCGGAAATTCAGCAAGAACATCAGCAATCGCACGCGCGGTGAATCAGTCGTCGGCGGGTTGCAGCGTCCCGTTTTCCGAAGTGCCGACCGGAACGCTTTTCGGCGAAAACGTATTCAGTTTGCCGGTCATGCAAAAGCGCCTCCCGAAAGCCGTGTACAAGTCTTTGAAGGATACTATCGAAACCAAGTCGATACTCGACGCGAGCACCGCCGACGCCGTCGCAACCGAAATGAAATCCTGGGCCTTGGAGAAAGGCGCGACGCATTACGCCCACGTTTTCTACCCGCTCACAGGGTTGACCGCGGAAAAACACGACTCGTTCTTTAGTCCCGACGGCAACGGCGGGACCGTCGCCGAGTTCGACGGAAAGACGTTGATCCAGGGCGAACCCGACGGCTCGTCGTTTCCCTCCGGCGGCATCCGGCAGACTTTCGAGGCGCGCGGATACACCATCTGGGACGTCACCAGCCCGGCGTATATCCTCGAGAACCCGAATGGCACAACCCTCTGCATTCCCACGGCCTTCGTATCATGGACCGGCGAGGCGCTCGACAAAAAGACCCCTGTACTCCGTTCGATGCAGGCGCTCAACGCGCAGGCGCAACGAGTTCTCAAACAGTTTGGAACGCACGGCGCATTTGTATCGAGCACAGCCGGCGCCGAACAGGAATACTTCCTGATCGACAAAAACTTCTACTTTGCCCGGCCTGATCTGATCAACGCGGGACGCACCCTGTTCGGCGCGGCGCCGCCCAAGGGACAGGAATTCGAGGACCATTATTTCGGCGCGATCCCCGAGCGGGTGCTTGCCTATATGTTCGAGGTCGAACGTGAATGCTTCAAGCTTGGCATTCCCATCAAGACGCGCCACAACGAAGTCGCGCCGAGCCAATACGAACTTGCGCCGGTGTTCGAGTATGCGAACCTCGCAACTGATCATCAGCAGCTCATCATGGTCACGCTCAAGCGCCTCGCCGAGAAATACGGCATGGTCTGTTTGTTCCACGAAAAACCGTTCGTCGGCGTGAACGGCTCCGGCAAACACCTGAACTACTCGATGGGATCATCCCTCGCGGGCAACCTCTTCGATCCGGGTGATACCCCCGCGGAAAACGCGCAGTTCCTCGTGTTTTGCATGGCGATGATCCGCGCGGTCTATCATTGGTCGCCGCTGCTTCGTTCCGTCGTCGCGACGGCATCGAACGATCACCGGCTCGGCGCGAACGAAGCGCCCCCGGCGATCATTTCGGTGTTTCTTGGCGCCGAACTCACCGAGATCATCGAGTCCATTGCGAAAGGCAAGCCAGTGCAATCGAAACGAGATGTGTTGCACGTCGGCGTCGATGTGCTGCCGTCCATTCCACGCCACTCCGGCGACCGCAATCGCACGAGCCCGATGGCGTTTACCGGCAACCGCTTCGAGTTCCGCGCCGTCGGTTCGAGCCAATCCATCGCCGGACCGCTCGTCGCGCTCAACACGATCATGGCGGAATCGCTGCAATACTGCGCGGACCTTCTGGAGAAGGCAGACACGAGCACGCCGGAAAAACTCGGCAAGGCCGTTGAATCCCTGATCAAGACCGTCTATGCCGAGAGTGAAGCCGTCGTATTCAACGGAGACGGCTATTCAGAAGCCTGGCACAAGGAAGCGGCCAAACGAGGCCTTCCGAACTTGCAGGCCTCGCCCGACGCCTTGCCGGTGATCAAATCGGAAGAAGTCATCGCCTTGTTCGAAAAGTACAAAGTTCTCTCGCGCCGCGAGACCGAAAGCCGCTACGAAGTTTACGCCGAACAATACGTGAAGACGATCAAGGTCGAAGCAAACCTCATGCTCGAAATCGCCAAGACCATGATCTTCCCGGCGGCGATCCGGTATCAAAGCGAACTTGCCATCAGCCTCGCCAACCTCAACGCAGTCGGCATCAAGGCCGACGCGGAAACGTTGACCTACGTCACCACGCTCGTGGCCAATCTTCACGCGACGATCCGAGCGCTCGACGAAAAGCGCAAGGCCGTGCCCGCGGAAGCGCACCATGCCTGCGACTATTGTCGCGACTCCGTCATCCCCGCGATGCAGGGGCTTCGCGCGGTAGTTGATGAACTCGAAGGCATCATCGCCGACGACCTATGGCCGCTCCCGACGTACCAGGAGATGCTGTTTATCAAGTAACAGTACCGCAATTGGCGGAATCGGTTAGAATCCAGGGCCATCCCAGGCGTATGCAGCGTCGCGGGATGGCCCTTTTAGCAATCTGGCTCAACTGGAACGGCAATCGGCACAACCATATCGTTATTGCGCAGTTTGTGGGTGTAGGCTAAACTTTTCTCAACGCTTTGGAGGCTTGCGCGCGCAATTATGTTTCTTCCCGACTTGGCGAAACGGATACGTGGTCAGCGGGAGAAGCGCGGGCTGAAGCAACAGGACGTTGCGAATGCGCTGAACATTAGTCCGCAGGCGGTATCGAAATGGGAGCGCGGCGAGAACGCGCCGGACATTGCGGTGCTGGGCGGACTTGTTAAGTTGCTGGGCGTGTCGGTGGACTGGTTATTGGGTGTCGGGGAATCCGGGCGTGACGTGTTCGAGGCGACGGTGCTGGTATCGAGCGTGGCGGGCGCGTACGAGCGTTCGCTGAACATGCGCGCGCGCGATTTCGCGATCTGGGCGAACGGCATGTTTTACCAGATGACGGAATTGACATTGCGGCACGACGGCGTGCCGGTGAAATACATGGGCGACCGTTATCTCGCGTTTTTCTCCGGCGCCGCGCACCGTGATCGGGCGTTGCGCGCGGCGATCGAGGGAAAGGCGATGGTAGGCGAGGACCTGCGGGTCGGCCTGAGCAGTGGCGAGATTTATCTCGGGTCTGTTGGCCATCCGGAATATGCGCGGCCCGACATCATGGGCGAGACGGTGAACATTGCGTTCCTCACGATGGAATGGGCCGAGTCGAAAACGGCGAGCGGGATTGCGGCGCCGGCAAGCGTGGTGCGTGGGATCGAGTCGCCGGTGCCCGCGGGAAAGTTTGTGAAGGTAAATTTCATGGGCATTGAGCGGCCCGTGGAAGTGTGCGAAATAGTGGTCCAGGGTGTCCGAAGCAAAACGGTAAAGAAGCGTTGAACGAGGAGACGATGTAATGGCAGTGGTAACGGCTACAAAAACGCCGCAGTACAAGATTGCGGATATGAAGTTGGCGGACTGGGGCCGCAAGGAAATCGACATCGCCGAGAAGGAGATGCCGGGGTTGATTTCGATTCGCGATCGCTACGCGTCCGCGCAGCCGTTGAAAGGGCAGCGGGTGACGGGTTCGTTGCACATGACGATCCAGACGGCGGTGCTGATCGAGACGCTGGTCGCGCTGGGCGCGGACGTGCGCTGGGCGAGCTGCAACATTTTCTCGACGCAGGACCACGCGGCGGCGGCCATTGCGAAGACCGGCGTTCCGGTGTTCGCGATCAAGGGCGAGACCTTGCAGGAGTATTGGGACTATACGCTGGAGGCGCTCACGTGGCCGGACGGGTCGGGTCCGCACTTGATTGTGGACGACGGCGGCGACGCGACGTTGCTGATTCATCGCGGCTGCGATTTTGAAGAAGAATTCGAACGGACGGGCGCGCTGCCGAAGATCGATACGTCGAATCCGGAGATTCAGATCATCGACGAATTGCTGCATCGCGTACACGCGGAAAATCCAAACAAGTGGCGCGAGTACGTGCAGAACTGGATCGGCGTTTCCGAGGAAACGACGACGGGCGTTCATCGGCTGTACCAAATGATGAACGTTGGAAAACTCCGCACCCGCGCGATTAACGTGAACGATTCGGTTACGAAGTCGAAGTTCGACAACCTGTACGGTTGCCGCGAATCATTGGCGGACGGCATCAAGCGGGCGACGGACGTCATGGTCGCGGGCAAGGTCGTCGTGATTGCCGGTTACGGCGATGTGGGCAAGGGTTGCGCGGCGGCGATGAAAGGTCTTGGCGCGCGCGTGTTGATCACCGAAATCGATCCCATTTGCGCGTTGCAGGCCTGCATGGAAGGGTATCAGGTCGTTACGATGGCCGAGGCCGTGCCGCAGGGCGATATTTTTGTGAGCACGACAGGCTGCTGCGACGTGATTCGCGGCGAGCATTTTGTCGCCATGAAAGACGAGGCAATTCTGTGCAACATCGGCCACTTCGATTCCGAAATCGAAGTCGCGTGGCTGGAGAATGAAGTGAAGGCCGGGCGCGTGAAAGAACTTGAAATTAAGCCGCAGGTGGATAAATTTATTTTCTCGAACGGCAAGGCGATCGTGCTGCTTGCGCGCGGGCGTTTGGTGAACCTTGGTTGCGCAACGGGTCATCCGTCGTTTGTGATGTCCAACTCGTTCTCGAACCAGACGCTGGCGCAAATCTCGCTCGCGACTGAGACGGAGAAATACGAAATCGGCAAGGTGTACACGCTGCCGAAGAAGCTGGATGAAGAAGTCGCGCGGTTGCACCTCGGAAAGCTCGGCGCGAAGCTGGAGACATTAACGGAGAAGCAGTCGAAATATCTCGGCATTTCCGCGGAAGGTCCGTACAAGCCTGAGCATTACCGGTATTAATCGGGAATCTCGAATGTTATCAGGCGCCTTCGCATAATGGCGGGGGCGCCTGATTTTATTTTGGCCGTTGGGAGGTTCAAGTGAATATGTGGCGATGGATTGGGAACGTAAGAAGAACATCCCCCCACCCCCCCTTCAAAGGGGGACTTAAGCAAGGAGGGCTTAGCAGCCCGTGGCAGAAGTAATTTTGATGCGTTCCGACCCCTGGAAAATAGGGCGTTTTTCGATATCGAAATAGACATTTTCGAAGTAATTTTGATGCGTTCTGACCCCCGGAAAGTAAGGCGTTTTTCGATATCGAAATGGTCATTTTGGACTTCTGCCACGGGCTGTTAGGCTAGTGGGACTCACGCTAGTGTCATGAATCGCAATTGCTGGGCAAAAGTCACACGCATAATCGATCTTCAAAGTCCCCCTTTGAAGGGGGATTTAGGGGGATGTACGGTCTGATATCCAAACTTCATATCGAACGAATCTAGGGGGACTTATGAGAAGGGCCGTTTTCTTTTTCGCCTGCGTCCTGTTGAGCTCTTGGGTTGTCAAGGCAGACGCCTTGCCTCAACCAACAGGGTTGTGGGAGTTTAACGATGCAGGGAAACCGCTTGCAGCGAGTGTTGGCGCGGATCTCGAATTGCAAGGCACGCATGCGACTGTTGAAGGGCACGTTACCGGCGACGGGGCGTATGCGATTGGCGTTGGAAGTTTCTATCGCGCGCAGCATGGCATTCCGACGGCGCCGGGGCAAACACGCATTAACGCGTATACCTTTGTTGTTGATTTCAAAACCGGCGTTGATACGCGCAGTCACGGCATATTTCAAACCGATCTGGCCAACATCGATGGGGGCGAAATTATAACCCTGAACCGTGAGGGGGTGATCGGCGCTGGGTTCGTTGGCTGGTCGCCGCAGTTTTCATTCGTTCCCGGCGAATGGTACCGGTTTATTGTCGCGGCCGATCTCGATGCGGGGCGATATGACCTGTACCTCAACGGTGAATGTGTTGTTACCGGCGCGCCGCAGGACATCAACCGTCGTTATTCGCTGGATCCTGAGGTTGTGCTGTTTTTTTCCGATCCTGAGGGTGAACATCCACTAACGGTATCGCGCATTGCTGTATACGACCACGCACTGTTGGCAGCGGACATCAAAAGTATTGGGCGCCTGCGGCCTGAGCGTCCGGAAAATACGGCGCCGGTCTTTACCGGAAAACCCGAGAAGAAACGCGCAAAGACGGGAGAGCCCGTTTCCTTCGAGTTTTCCGTAGCCGATAAAGAGGGCGACCGTATTAGATACCAGCTTTGCGCGTGGGACGGGCGTCCACTTATGACCTGGTCTGAACTTCAAAGACCAGAGGAAAAGATATCGATGACGCATACTTTCAACTATCCCATGGGATTTGGCCTATACCTTAAGCTTCAGGATGAATACGGAGCGGAATCGTCCACTTTGTACGCTGAAATTGACGTTGCCGGTGAACCGCGGGTTGTCATGCTTACCGCGCCGTACATGATGAATCTGAAGAAAGACGGCGTCACGCTCATGTGGGAGATCAACGAACCGGTACTTGGTAGCGTCCGGATTGACGGCAGGCGTGATGGTTGGGGTGCAGACGTCCAGCCTTCCGGGTTTGGCACCTACATTTACAAGGTCGTCTTATTCGGTCTCGAACCTTCCACGACGTATTCGGCCACCGTGATGCTCGATCCGCATGGGCCGCGGGGGGACGAGAGCTATCACGAAGAGAAAACACTCTCTTTTACAACCTCACCGGATTCGGCTGCGCCCTTCACATTCGGCGTGTGGAGCGATAGCCAGGGACACAACAAAGGATCGTATGAGGCCGATCCCTATGAGCCAACTAACAGCATGATGCGCCACATGGCGGCGTCCGACGCGGCGTTTGGTGTGGCCTGCGGAGACATGGCGGAAGATGGAGGTGCATATGAAGACACGCGCAAGTTTTATCTAGATCGCGTGGCGCGGTATCTCGGCACAAAGAAACCGTTCTTCGTTGCGTGGGGCAATCACGACGATTACCGTGGAGCGGTGCTGCGGAAGTTTGCGTCCTTTCCAAGCGAAGACATTCCTGGCTACGACGCAGGTTATGGCAGTTATTCCTTTGATTACGCCGGGTGTCACTTTGTGTGCATCGACTATGCTACGCAATATCCGGATATTTTCCACTGGCTCGAAAAGGATTTGAAGGCGAACCAGAACGCGAAGTTTACTTTCCTGTTTATCCACGAGCCGCCGTATTGCGAGCTGTGGATCGACGGTGAATCGACGCAACGGTCGCAGCTTGTGCCGCTGATGGAACGATACGGCGTGGATGCATGCTTCAGCGGTCACACCCACGAGTACGAGCGCGGCTACAAGAACGGAGTCTACTACTGCATCACCGGCGGCGGTAGCTGGCTCGATCACGGCGAAAAAGTCGTGAAGGATTGGCCGCACATGACTGTCGGCGGCGCGCAGAATCTGACGGGATACACGGCCGGTTTGGTCAATCAGTATATGCGGGTGAGTGTTGGCGAGACGTCGTGGAAAGCCGAGGCGATCGCGTTTCAGCCGGATGGAAAAGAGATTGGGGTTATTGACAGTTTTTCCTCTGATGCACCGCCATCAGCAACGGAATACGCGGACAAGCCCGTAACGCACGCGGTGTATTTCTGGCTGAGTCACGAGTTGACCGATGAGAACGTGGCGGCTTTTCAACAGGGTTTGGAATCATTGCGTAAGATCGACGGCGTTATTTCGTTGAGCTACGGAAGACCGTTGGCAGGCAACCGGCCTGTTATCGACGATAGCTACAGCATTGGTTTGACGATCATCCTTCTCGACGACGCGGCCTTGGAAAGGTACTTGGCAGACCCGATTCACCAGGAATTTTTGAAGGGTTTTGGAAAGTATTGGACGCGAGCCACGGTGCTTGACTATCGGTAGTCCGAATTGGCGGCGACTTTTCCGGGGAATATTTTCAGTATATTTGATGTTGTTCCCAAGGAAGGACAATCCGGCTCAGGACGCGGATTTGTAAACGGCGATGTATTCGAATGCGAAAGTGGCCTCGGAATCCCAATCAGCGTATACTATGGGGTTCCAAGACCAGAGGTAAAAGAGATGGGCAAGTTAGATAACGCGCTCGATGGTCCGGAATATACCGGCACGCGGGTTGAACAGAGTACGCGCGAAATCGCGGAAATGGCCAATCAGTCGTATAAATACGGGTGGTCAACCGATATTGAGGCGGAGACCTTTGATCCCGGCCTGAATGAAGAAGTCATCGCCAAGATTTCCGCGCGCAAAGAAGAGCCGTCGTGGATGCTGGATTGGCGCATCAAAGCGTATCGCCACTGGCTGACCATGAAAGAACCTTCGTGGGCCAACGTATCGTATCCCGCGATTGACTATCAGCAGCAGCGGTACTATTCCGCGCCCAAGCGCGAAAAGAAAAAACTGAACAGCCTGGATGAAGTCGACAAAGAACTGTTGGAGACGTTCGAGAAACTGGGCATTCCGCTGGACGAACAGAAGCGCCTCACGGGCGTCGCGGTGGACGCGGTTTTTGACAGCGTGTCCGTCGCTACGACGCACAAGGACATACTCAAGAAGCGCGGCGTGATTTTCGGTTCGTTCTCCGAAGCCGTGTTGGAGCACCCGGATTTGGTGCGGAAGTATCTGGGCTCCGTGGTGCCGGCAAATGACAACTTCTTCGCCGCGCTCAACAGCGCGGTGTTCAGCGACGGTTCATTTTGTTATATCCCGAAGGGCGTGAAGTGCCCGATGGACCTTTCGACGTATTTCCGCATAAACGCTGCGGAGACGGGTCAGTTCGAGCGGACACTGATCATCGCGGAAGATGGCGGTTCGGTGAACTATCTCGAGGGCTGCACGGCGCCGATGCGCGACGAGAATCAGTTGCACGCCGCGGTGGTGGAATTGATTGCGCTCGACAACGCGACGATCAATTATTCGACGGTGCAGAACTGGTACGCCGGCGACAAGGAAGGTAAAGGCGGCATCTACAACTTTGTCACGAAACGAGGCAAATGCCAGGGCGTAAATTCCCGCATCTCGTGGACCCAGGTCGAGACCGGTTCGGCGATTACCTGGAAGTATCCGAGTTGCCTGTTGATTGGCGACAACTCGGTGGGCGAGTTTTACTCTGTGGCAGTGAGCAACAACTATCAACAGGCGGACACCGGCACGAAGATGGTTCACATGGGCCGCAACACCAAGAGCACGATCATTTCCAAGACGATTTCCGCGGGGCACGGCAACAACAGTTATCGCGGACAGGTGATGGTAATGCCGAAAGCCGCCAAGGCGCGGAACTATACGCAGTGCGACTCGCTGCTCATTGGCAACCAGTGCGGCGCGCACACGTTTCCGTATATCGAAGTGCGCAACAACACCTCGAGTGTTGAACACGAAGCATCGACGTCGAAAATCAGCGAAACGCAGTTGTTCTACTGCAAACAGCGGGGCATCGGCACCGAAGACGCGATTTCGATGGTGGTGAACGGTTTTTGCAAGGAAGTATTTGATCATCTGCCCATGGAATTTGCGGTCGAGGCGACCAAGCTGTTGAACGTCAGTCTGGAAGGGAGCGTAGGGTAAGCGATGCTGGAGATTACGAACCTCCACGCGAACGTTGAAGGAAACGAAATTCTTCGCGGCGTGGATTTGAAAATTGGTTTTGGTGAAGTGCACGCCATCATGGGCCCGAACGGCTCCGGCAAGAGCACGCTCGCGCAGGTGTTGAGCGGCAACGAACAGTATGAAGTCACCGAAGGCGGCGTGACATTCCTCGGACAAGACCTGCTCGAAATGCCTGCCGAAGAGCGCGCGCGCCTCGGTGTGTTCATGGCGTTTCAGTATCCGGTCGAAATTCCGGGCATATCGAATGCCTATTTTCTCCAGGCGGGTCTGAATGAAATTCGCAAGAGCCACGGGCTGGATGAACTGGACGCGCTCGAATTCCGCGATCTTTTGAAAGAGAAAATGGACCTCGTCGCTATCGACCACAAATTCGCGGACCGGCCGGTGAACGAAGGTTTCTCGGGCGGCGAGAAAAAGCGCAACGAAATTTTGCAGATGGCGGTGCTCGAACCGAAACTCGCGATTCTGGACGAAAGCGACTCCGGTCTCGACATTGACGCGTTGCGAATTGTCGCCGACGGTGTGAACCGGCTGCGCGGTCCCCAGCGCTCAATGATCATCGTGACGCACTATCAGCGATTGCTGAACTACATCGTACCGGACTTCGTGCATGTGCTCTGGCGAGGCCGCATCGCCAAATCGGGCGGCAAGGAACTTGCCCTAGAACTGGAAGCCAAAGGGTACGATTGGCTGAAAGAAGAAGTGCTCGTGGGCGCGGAAGGCAGCGAGGGGTAGCAGTGCGTCATGGCGAAAAAAGAACATACCATCGACGAGAAAGCCGCCTTTTTATCGGATATCGGTAAGACCAGCGGCGACGGTCCCGACTGGGCGCGCGCGATTCGCGTGGCCTATGCGGCGCGTTTCGCGGAACTCGAATTGCCCCATCGCCGCATGGAAGAGTGGCGGTTTACGAATATTGCGCCGATCCTGCGCACGCAATTTCAAACACAGACCTCCGCTGCCGGCGCGATCGGCGAAGACGCCGTTGCGTCCTTCCGGTACGGTGACGGCAGTTGGACCGAACTGGTTTTTGTAGACGGATTTCTATCGAATGAACTGTCGCGACGCCATGCCGGCGTTACGGCGATCAGTTTGCGCGAAGCCATTTCAACACACGGGGCGCTGGTTGAACCGCATCTGTCAAAACATCTGAATGGATCTGCGAACGCTTTCAGCGCGCTGAACACGGCGTTTCTGTTGGATGGCGCCTTCGTTCACGTTGCAGCCGATATCTCGATTGAACAACCGATCCACCTATTAATGTTGAACACCGGTCGCGTCGCGGACTCTGCGCGCCACCCGCGCAATCTGTTTGTGCTGGACTCCGGGGCGCGCGCGACGGTGGTAGAGAGCCATGTTGCGCTGGAGACTTCCGCCCGCTATCTCACCAACGCGGTCACGGAGATCAGTGTGGGGGAGAACGCCGCGTTGACTCTGTGCAAGCTCATCAACGAGTCCAGCGAAGCATATCACCTTGCGACCACGACGGTCCGGTTGGATCGAGGCGCGACATTTAATTCCGTTGCGATCAGTCAATCTGGAAGAATTATCCGGAATGAGGTCAAGACCCTGCTCGATGGTGAAGGCGCGCATTGTTCGTTGAAGGGGTTGTACATGACCCACGGCGACCAACTGGTGGATAATCCCATCGCCATTGAACATGCCAAGCCCAACTGCACGAGCTGGATTGGGTATAAGGGCGTGTTGGACGACAAAAGCCACGCAGTCTTCAGCGGAAAAGTCTATGTACACCGTGTTGCGCAAAAAACGGATTCGAACCAGTTGAACCAAAATATGCTGTTGTCCGACAAGGCGACGATAGACACGAAACCCCTGCTCGAAATCTTCGCGGACGACGTGAAATGCACGCACGGCGCGACGGTTGGCCGTCCGCCCGACGAGCTGGTTTTTTACTTTCGCACGCGCGGGATGAGCGAGGCGATGGCGCTGGGAATGCTCACCTATGGCTTTGCCGACGAAGTTGTGGAACAGATCGAAGTTACTCCGGTCCGCGAACGCCTCGAACGGTTTGTGTTCAACACATACAGCCCCATACCAGGATAAGTGTCATGGCCACTGTTACACCATCAGCTCCGGCGACCCCGCCCCGCCGTCCACCATTGAGCGCGGTAGAGATCGCGCGCATCCGCGATGATTTCCCCGTGCTGCACGTCCGCCGTCATGGTAAGGACCTTATTTATCTCGATAATGCCGCGACCAGTCAAAAGCCGCGATCGGTGATCGAGACGGAGCGTCACTACTACGAAGCGCAGAACTCGAACGTGCATCGCGGAATGCACTATCTCAGCGAAATCGCCACGAGCGCCTACGAAGACGCCCGCATGAAAATGCAGCGGTTTCTCCGGGCTCCATTGAGTTGCGAAATCATTTTTACCCGTGGCACGACCGAGGCGATCAATCTTATCGCGCACTCCTATGGCCGCCCGAACATCCGCGAGGGCGATGAGATTCTGATTTCCGCGATGGAGCATCACTCGAACATCGTGCCCTGGCAAATGCTTTGCGAAGAGACGGGCGCGAAGCTCCGGGTGGTCCCCATCACGGATAGCGGCGAACTCATCATGGAGGAGTACGAAAAGCTCCTGTCGCCCCGCGTGAAACTGGTGAGTATGGCGCACGTCTCGAATGCCCTCGGTACGATCAATCCCGTCAAGGAAATCACGGCCATGGCGCATCAGCACGGCATTCCCGTGCTAATCGATGGCGCCCAGGCCGCCCCGCACATGGTCTTAAACGTTCAGGACATCGGGTGCGACTTTTACGCCTGCTCCGGACACAAAATGTTCGGCCCGACCGGTATTGGCGTCCTCTATGGCCGCGCCGAAATGTTGAACCGGATGCCTCCGTTCATGGGCGGCGGCGACATGATACTTTCGGTCACCTTTGACAAGACTATCTACAACGGACTTCCCTACAAGTTCGAGGCGGGCACCCCGAATATCGCAGGCGTAATCGGGTTGGGCGCGGCAGTCGATTATCTCGATTCCATCGGAATGGACCGCATTGCCGCGTACGAACACGAATTGACACAGTATGGGACGCAACTTTTGCAATCGATCAGCGGCCTGCACATCGTCGGCACTGCGCGCGAAAAGGCAGGAGTCCTTTCGTTCACGATGGACACCGCGCACGCGCACGATATCGGACAAATTCTCAGCGAACAGGGCGTGGCCATTCGCGCTGGACACCATTGCGCCCAGCCGCTCATGCAACGCTTCGGGATTGCGGCGACGGCGCGCGCGTCGCTCGCGTTCTACAACTCCCGCGAAGACCTCGACGCACTTTCCGCGGCGATTGGGAAGGTCAAAGAGGTGTTTGATTGATGGGGGCGAACCGCGCCTTATACGAACAGGTGATTCTGGAGCACAACAAGAAACCTCGAAACTTTCGCGAGATGCCGGATGCGACCAGTAAAATCGAAGGGTTCAATCCGCTTTGTGGCGATCACTTCATGATCTATCTCAAAATGAATGGCGAAGTCATTGACGATATTAGTTTCGCCGGATCGGGATGCGCGATCTCGAAGTCGTCCGCGTCCGTCATGACGACGCTGCTCAAAGGTAAAACCAGGAGCGAAGCCGAGGCGCTGTTTGCGTCATTTCACCAGATGGTGACTTCTTCGCCGGATACTGTCATTGATGAGGAAAAAGCCGGACGGCTCGCGGTGTTTGCTGGAGTGCGCGAGTTTCCCGTTCGGATCAAGTGCGCCACCCTCGCCTGGCATACGCTGCTGTCGGCGCTCGATGGAAAGAATTCAACCGTCAGTACGGAATAGCCGTGAAGATTGATTTCATTGCGCCGGACGCCGCGGACCTCGACAGCTTTATCAAGCTCATGCGTGAACTGTATGCGCACGACACCATTTCATTCGATGAGGCGCACGCGCGCGCGGCCCTGGCTGGTTTGCTGAACAACCCCGCGCACGGTTCAGCGTGGTTTATTAACGCCGACGGTAGTGTCGCCGGTTACATCGTTGTCACGTTCGGCTACAGCTTGGAATTCCAGGGAGTAGACGCCTTCCTTGATGAATTATTCATTTCCAAGCCCTATCGCAGGCAAGGAATTGGCCGTCGCGCAATCGCGTTCGCAGAACTGGTATGTAAAGAGCGCGGCGTGCGCGCCATGCACCTCGAAGTAGACCGCGCCAACACAAATGCGCAGTCGCTTTACCGTGAACTGGGATTCATGGATCACGACCGCTATTTGCTGACCAAGTGGTTTATCGAGTAAAATAGATATGAAGTGTAGCTTTCCAACGGTTGTTGAGAAAGCGTGCGGTTTTGGCCACGCGCCGAATCGGCGCAGAAAGTGATATGCGATGGCGGGCATGATGACTGTACAAGAGGCTCCGAGCCGCGACGAGACGCTTGCGCGCATGCGCGCAAAGCTCTCTGGAATCGTGCCGGATGTCGAGCTGCAGATCAAGGCGGGACTCGCGTATGAGATCAATCTGCTCAAGCGCGAACTGAATGCCGTCATCCTCGGCCACAACTATATGGAACCCGCGCTGTTTCATTCCGTGCCGGATTACGCCGGCGATTCCCTCGAACTCTCGCGCGTGTCCTCGGAAACAGACGCGGACATCATTGTGTTTTGCGGCGTGCAGTTCATGGCGGAGACCGCGAAGATTCTGAATCCCGAAAAGACTGTCCTGATTCCGTCGAAGAAAGCTGGCTGTTCGCTCGCGGCAGGCATTTCGGTGGAAGACGTGCGCATGTTGCGCAAGCAATATCCGGGCGCGCCCGTGGTCAGCTATGTGAACACCTACGCGGACGTGAAAGCCGAATCGGACTATTGTTGCACCTCTGGAAACGCGACCGCCGTTGTGAAGCATTTGCTCGCGCTTGGGCACCATTACATTATTTTTCTACCGGACGAGTACCTTGCGCACAATACCGCGAATGAAGTGGGTATTCCGTTTGTTCGCGCGACGCGCGATGGCGCGCTCCCGTTGCCGGAGAAAGCAGTTATCGGATGGAACGCGCGGTGTGAAGTCCATGAGCTATTTACAGTGAACGACGTGCAGGCCGTCCGCAAACAGTTCCCTGACGTTGTGATTGTGTCCCACCCCGAAGTGAGTCCCGAAGTGCTCGCGGCAAGCGACGCTTCCGGCAGCACAAAACAGATGATCGAGTTTGTGCGCAAGACGGATGCCGATCGGTATCTTCTACTCACCGAATGCAGCATGGGCGACAATATCGCGGCAGAGAACCCCGAAAAAGAAATGCTTCGCCTGTGCAGCCACCGGTGCCCGCACATGGCGCAGATAACGCTCGAGGACACCCTGGCTTCGTTGCAGCACACACAGTACAAGGTCGAATTGCCCGATCATATTATTCGTGATGCGCGCATTCCCATAGACCGGATGTTGGAAATCCGATAGTTTCCTTTATCGGGATTCGGAACCTACATACCCCCGGGACGTGACGGGGACCAAAAACGGTTTTAGATCGGACCGTGTTCGTTCAAAAAAGGTGCAACATGTGGAAACAAATCATGGCTATTTTGCTCTCGACATCTTCGTTCGCCCACGCCGACGCGCCCCGGCTTTTCGATTTTCAGGACATCACGCTGGAAAACGGCTTGCGCGTGATCACACTTGAGGATTTCTCCTCGCCGATTGTCGCGGTCCAGGTTTGGTATGGCGTTGGCTCGAAGGACGAAGATAGTGAACGCCAGGGTTTCGCGCACATGTTCGAGCACATGATGTTCCGCGGAACCGAGCGGCTTGGCCCGGAAGAACATTTCAGCCTGATTCGCAAGACCGGTGGCGATTGCAACGCATTCACCTCATTTGATCACACGGCGTACATTAACCAGCTTCCGTCGAACCAATTGGAGTTGGCACTGTGGCTCGAGGCCGAGCGCCTGATGTATCTCAAAGTGGATCAGCCGGGCTTTGACACGGAACGCAAAGTTGTCGAAGAAGAACGCCGGATGGGCATCAACGAACCTTATGGCACGGTGCTCGAACAGGGCTTGCCCATCGTTTTCCGGCAACACCCGTACCGATGGTCGCCCATTGGCAACATTCCCATGCTGCGGCAGGCGAAGGTCAGCGAACTTCAACAATTCTGGGACCGATGGTACGTTCCGTCGAATGCGACGCTGGTCATCGTCGGTGGGGTAAAGCATGCGGATGCGCAGACACTCGCGCGAAAGTATTTTGCATGGATGCCGTCAGGAAAAATCGAGGATCGGCCTACGCAGAACGAACCGGCGCAAACGGAAGGACGCAAAGTAACCATAAAGGAAGCGGTGGGACCCGTCCCGCTGGTGGCCTATGTGTACCGCGGCGTTCCGGTAAATCATCCTGACGCAATACCTCTCCAGTTAATGACAATTGTGCTTGGCGTGGGTGAGAGCAGCAGGCTCAACGTCGATTTGGTGCGCGCCAAACAACAAGCGGCACAAGCGCAATCCGAATACTACTGGATGAAGGATGACGGTCTGTTCGGCGTCGGCGCAATTCTCAATCAAGGCATCGAACCCGCCGTGATGGAGACAGCGCTCGACGGACATCTTGCCGCGCTCGTTGAAAAAGGCATTGAGGCGCGCGAACTCGAGAAGGCCAAGAACCGGCTTCGCCGCGACATCGTCACGAACATGCTTACGGTTGCCAGCAAAGCCCGCCAAATCGGCGATGCTACACTTGCCTATGGCACGCCGGACCGGCTGAACACGCAATTGGCCGAGATCAACGCCGTGACGCTGGATGATATTGCCCGCGTTGCCAAAACCTACGTCGTACCCGAACGCCGCACAGTGTTCCGCATCATTCCGGATGCGGCCGCGGTTTTGCCGAATGAAGATGCCGCCCCGGTTACCGCGCCTGAGACCGAACCGGCCAAGCGAACGGGTGCGAAAGCCGGCGTGGACCGGCCCAAGGACCTTCCGGTCCAGCCGCCCACGAACGCGCCCCTTGACGATCTGCCCTTACCCTCGACCTCGGAAAAAACGCTGCCTAACGGGCTGCGCGTGGTGGTCGTTCCTAACAATGAGTTGCCGTATGTCACCGTCCTGTGCGGGACGAAATTCGGGTCATGGGCTGAAGATTCCTCGGTCCCCGGCGTTGCGTCCGCCGCGCTTTCGTTGTTGACGAAGGGCACGGAGAAATATACCGCCGATGAACTCGCGGAACTCATCGAGTTCAACGCCCTGACCATTGACGGCAGGGCCTCGTTGGATGTAAGCCAGGTCTCGGTGACCGCGTTGAGCGATAAACTGCCGCTCGCGTTCGAGTTGCTCGCAGAAGTAGTCCGCCGCCCCACGTTCCCCGCCAAAGAACTCGACCTGCTGAAACAGCAGCGAACGGTGTCGTTATCCGTGAACGAAGAAGACGTGAACTACGTAGTCGACCGGGAAGTGCGCCGGAAACTTTTCGGAGCACACCCCTATTCGCGTAACGTTGACGGCGAGTTGGCCGACGTGCCGCGTCTCTCCCAGGACGCGGTGGCCACGTTCTGGCGGACCTATGCGCGGCCTGACACGATTACGTTGTATTTCGCGGGAGACATAGAAACTGACGCCGCCGTAGAACTCGCGGAAAAGTATTTTGGGGAGTGGAAGGTTGAAGGTCCGGCGCCAGACGTGACCGCCCCCGGAATTCCCAAAACAACGCCGACGCACATCTACCTCGTGGACAAGCCTGGCGCTGTGCAGAGTCAAATCCGCGTCGCGCAAGTCAGCATCACGCGCAGTGATCCGGCATATCATTTTGCGCGCGTCTTCTCGCAGATTTTTGGCGGCGCTTTCGACAGCCGCCTGAACAAAACGATACGCATTGAGCGCGGCCTGACCTATGGCGCGGGCGGCGGGTTTTATCCTTCGCGGTTTGCCGGAAGGTTTTTGAGCAGCACCTTTACCAAAACAGAAAGCACCGCCGAAACTGTCCAAGCCCTGCTCGATGTTATCAATGGAATGCGCAGCACGCCGCCAACGGAGGATGAACTGAGCACTGCACGGGCGTACCTGACCGGAAGTTTTCCGGCCGACCTCGAAACGCCGCAGGATGCCGTCAATTACCAATGGATGATCGAATCGTCTGAATTGCCGAAGGATTATCTTCGCCAGGCCATGCAATCCTACCGGCAGGCCTCGCAGGCGGACGTGCGCAATATCGCCGAGAACGTCATCGACCCCGCGGCACTCACCATTGTTGTGGCGGGCGAAGCGGAAAAGCTCAAGGAATCGCTCGGGAAAATTGCGCCGGTTACCGTGATAGCGGCGTCGCCAACCGCGGAGAAGAATGGCTAACCGCCGTGCAGATTCGGCGTGAAATATGCTACCATGTATGCGTGTTCTTTCATACGGGGAACACATTTGGGAGGCTACCATGCTCTACTACAAGATAAGCCAGCCGGTCCCCGGTAAAGGGGATGCCTGGGTCTATTACGAATGTGATGACACATTTGCCATCGTTCGCCAGATGACCGTCATTCCTGAAACGGGCGAGGTCGATTGCATTCCGAATCCGCTCGTCAAAAAAATGACGAATATGGCGTACATGACGAAATCGTCGCAGGAAGAATTCGACGAGCACTGGTCCGAGGAGCATGTCCACGACCACGGCGACTTCGAACACAGCGGCGCGGCCGGCATCAGCTATTTCAGCCCGGACATGACCATTGGCGAAGCGATGGCGCTGCACCCGCGCGTGGCCGAGGTATTCGCGGCATTCCATCTGGGCGGCTGTTCGCATTGCGGCATCAACCAGTACGAAACGATTGGTCAGGTCTGCGGCGGATACGGCGTCGACGCCGATCTGCTGCTCGAAGTATTGGAAGGCCTCATGAAGCCAAAGGACGCGGCGCAACCCGCCGAAGCATAAACGCAGGAATTAGCAACACCCATGTCGACAGACACCATCACCCCGGCCCCGAAGGCGCTTATTACCGCTACTGACGGCGCGATCCGCGAATTGAAACGGCTTCAGTCGCTCGAATCGCCGGATATCGATGGTGTGCGACTTGCCGTAAAGGGCGGGGGATGCTCCGGTTTATCTTACGTGCTGGCATTCGGCAAGCAGCGCGAAGGCGATCACGTTGTCGAACAGGAAGATGTACGCTTTCTGATGGACCGGAAATCATCTATCTACCTCAAGGGCATCATTCTGGAATATAAAGAAGGGTTGAACAGCAAGGGGTTTGTATTTCAGAACCCCAACGCCTCGAGCACCTGCGGCTGCGGAGAGTCGTTTAGCGTCTGAGCGAAGAACGGAAATTCAGCGCGCGGAACGCGCTGGACAAAGACACGGCGCGTAATAGCTAGAAACGGAAATTCAGCGCGCGGGAACGCGCGCTCTCCCGTTACGATTCGGAATTATCACTTCCCTTGAACGCCAGAAGTACGCCCGCCAGCGACTCGAAGGCCGCGAGATACTGCAATCCAAATCCGGATACGGTTCCGAACAGCCCGAGTAGCGCCTGCCCGACGAAGATGAATTCCCATACCGGCTGAAGTTCGGCTTTGGTTGGGTTCTGCCGCGAAATGACTCGCAGATGCATCGTGGAAATGTTCATGTGATCCTGCCTCCCTGTCGTTGCCGCGCTCGCGGACGTTTAAGCAGCGTGTTCGTTTTCAAGCACAACCGGCTCTTTCCCCGGAGCGATTACACCTCGCCGTTCGAGCAGCGAACCTTCGAGGCGGTACAGATTCACGAGGGCGTTCAGATACGCCGCCCGAGCTTCTACCTCCGCAATCTGCGCCGACAGCAGGTCCCGCTGCGCCTGCGACACCAACAATACCGTTGAACGGCCCAAACGGAACTTTTCGATCTCGACCTCGAGTGTTGTCTCCTGGAGCGTACGCGTCGCGGTGGTCGCGTCAATTTGCTGGCGGGACCGTTCCACTTCGATGTACGCCGTCCGAATGTCCTGCTCGACGAGTTGCGCCAGATTCGCGAGCGCCCGCATGTTGCCGGTCCGGCTCAGTTTTGACCGCGTATGCGCGGCGCGAGCGGCCCTGTTGCCGATTGGATAACTGAAGTCGGCGCCGATCTGCGTCGTGGTCTGTTCGTCGCGATCGTTTTGGGTAGATACAAGAAACAATTCGCTGTAATGGGTTTTGTTCACGCTTTTTGACAACGTCAAGAAGACATCAAGCTGGGGCAACAAACCATTCCGTGTTTGCACCACCTCCAGTTCATCTTGTTGAATCTGCAGTCTCGCCTGGTTCAAATCAGGCCGCAGCCGTTGCGCCACGAGGATGGCGGCTTCGACGTCGCTGAGCTCCACCGGCGACAGGATCGGATCGCTCAGGAGATTCAATTCGACGGGCCGGAGGGTGTCGCCGTGGGGATTCAACAGGCGTAATAGCGCGATGCGCAGTGTTTCGTAGTTGCTTCGCGCGTCGATCAACGAACTTCTGCGTTGCGCTACTTCGGCGTCCGCGGCGGCGCGCTCACTTTCGGCCAATTGGCCTATGCTGATGCGCTCTTCGATTTCCGCGGCCTGGTTTTGCGCAACGACCAGCGAGTCCTCGAAAATTTTGATCTGGCGTTGGGCGGTAACACAGTTCCAGTAGGTCTGCTCGACCTGCGAAACGAGGTCCTCCGTAAAACCGCGCAACTCGTAGTCCGAAGAGAGTGCGGCGAGCCGGGCCTGCCGCAGGTTTGCAAGATTCACTCCGAGGCCGCCGCCACGCAAGAGCTGCTGTCGCACCGTGAGGTCAAGGCTCGACGTATCCGTGTCCAGGTCGGTGCCGTATACCTGGTTCGGATTGGTGCTTTTGTTCCGCACTTCGCTGCGGTCCTTCGTCATGCCGAGTGTAATATCCGTGCCCGTGGGCAGCCGCTCGGTGATAGCGACGTCGCCAGTTTCCGATTTTGTTTTCACTTCAGTGGTGACCGGTTGCCAAATTTCGCCCAGACTGACAACGCCGCCTTGCCCGTCGGGAAATGTTACCGGAGTGCGAATCAGCAGATCGCGCTCAAACTCGTCGCGGGTCTCAAGATAACTTGCGGACAAGACCGGATCAAACACCGCGCGCTGTTCCTTCACGAAGGTGTCCTGAATTGCGGGGTTAATCTCCTGCACCATCAACGCTTTATTGTTCTGCAATGCCATCACGATGGCGCCTTCTACGGTGAGATTCAGCGCATCACCCGGCACATTCTCAACCGGCACTACTTGCGGCGGGCTCGGAAGCGGCGGGGGAGAGACATGTTCTACGGTATCCGTTTTCGGGAGGACGGTTATGTCGGGTATCACCGGATCGCGCGAAAACTCGATGGCGGCGCATCCCACCAGAAAACATGTGGTCCCTGCCAAACAGACGCGTTTGGCAAACAGCACGACTCCCACGTACTCTCCTTGCGCTTTGGTCATTCCGTCCGCACTACTCGTAGCGCAACGCGTCGATTGGATTCAATTTTGCCGCGCGACGCGCGGGATAGTATCCGAAGAAGATGCCCACGCTCGCCGAAAACACCATCGCCATGACGATGCTCTGTGTTTCCAGCACCGTCGTGAAACTGGTGAGCGCCGAGAGGGTCTTGGCCGCGCCAACGCCCGCGCCGATACCGATCATCCCGCCAAGCGCGCTCATAAGAATTGCTTCAAACAGAAACTGCCGCAGTATATCGCGGTCTTTCGCGCCGATGGCTTTGCGAATCCCGATTTCCCGGGTTCGTTCGGTGACCGTCACCAGCATGATATTCATGATTCCAATGCCGCCAACGAGCAGCGATATGCTCGCAACAGCGCCCAGCAAGATTGTAAATGTCCGTGTCACTTCAGTCGCGGTCGTCAATAAGTCCGCCTGATTACGGATTTCGATGTCGTCCGGAGCGCCAGGCTCCGTGCGGTGGCGCTTGCGGATAAGAGCAATGACGGCTTCCTGAACGGTAGTAAGTTCATCCGCTTCGGAGCATTTGATGCTGATTTCACGCAGGTACTCTATTCCAAACAACTGCTTCATCGCGGTTGTGTAGGGTACGAAAGCGTTGTCGTCGGGATTGAACCAGCCTTGGTCACCCTTGGCCTTCGTTACGCCAATCACTTCGAAATTGATCCCGTTGACCTTTACCGTTGCGCCAACGGGGTCCTCCGTGCCAAACAAGTTTTCCGCGGTCACTGGACCAAGAATGATCGCGCGCGCCATGCGCTGTTCTTCACCGTCCGTGAACACGCGGCCCTTTTCAATTTCAAAATTCCGCAATGGGAAATAGGTGACGGTCACGCCCATGATGCTTGTGCCGGTATTGTTGTCGAAGTATTTGATTTGCGCGCGGTTCTGCACAACGGGCGCGACCTGTTCGATACCAGGCACCTCGGCAAGGATTGCCTGCGCATCCTCGACCGTGAGGTTTTGTTCAGTCCCCGACATAACGCCGCCCGAACCGCGTTGCGCGGGGCGCACGGTCAGCAGGTTTGTGCCCATTGAAGAGATGCTGTTCATGACCTGCGACTGCGCTCCGGCTGCGATCGCAAGCATGGCAATCACCGCGCCTACGCCGATGATGACCCCCAATACGGCGAGGAACGAGCGCAGTTTGTTCGCGATGAGGCTGTAGATGGCCACTTTGAACAGGACGAGAAGATACACGTTTCCTACCTCATTCTTCCACGATTCGTCCGTCGAAAAGGCGAACCGCGCGCCGGCAGTGTTCCGCCACTCCCGCGTCGTGCGTCACCATGATTACGGTCCGGCCATCCTCGTTCAAAGTCTTGAACAAGGCCAGAATTTCCTTGCCGGTACGCGAATCCAAATTTCCAGTCGGCTCGTCGGCCAGAATCATCGAGGGATTCGTCACGATGGCGCGCGCAATTGCGACGCGTTGGCGTTGGCCGCCGGACAACTGGTTCGGCCCGTGTTTCATCCGATCGCCGAGACCCACGGTGCCCAACGCTTTCGCGGCGAGTTCCTTGGCCTCTTCACTCCGGGCGTATAACAACGGCAATTCAACATTCTCTAACGCAGACAACCTCGGCAACAGATTGAACGTTTGAAACACGAATCCGATGCGCCGGTTGCGGATGTCCGCCAGTTCATCGCTTGTCATGCCCGCGACGTTCTCCCCGGCCAGCCGGTAGATTCCCGTATCAGGTGTGTCGAGGCAACCAAGGATGTGCATCAGCGTCGATTTTCCACTACCCGAAGGGCCGGTTATCGCCGCCATCTCGCCTTCGCGAATAAACAAGCTCACGTTATTAAGGGCAGCAACTATTTGTCCACCGAGATCGTAGGTTTTCGAGACAGACTCGATTTCGATCACCGGCGGCTGCCTCCCATCGTCCTCATCATCATGCGTTGCTGACTTTGGCTCGACGAGCCCCCGCGCTCGTTTTCCGCGCTCCAGCGGCTTTCGGCGTCCGCGCTTTGGACTGTCACTGATTCACCCTCGTTCACGCCGCTGATGACTTCGTAGGTTTCGCCGTCCGTGATACCAAGCGCCACTGGTTTCGAATCGCCGGCTGTCCCGTCAGCCTTGGCCAACGTGACGAATGTTTCGCCTTTTTGCCGGGCAATTGCGTTGTACGGTACTTTCAACACGTCCGTCTTGTCTGCCACGATGATCGTAACATTGGTGGTCATTTCAGGTTTCAGCAAGCCCTTATTGTCGCTCTCTACTTCGATGCGCACCTCGAAGGTCACCACGTTTTGCAGGTTCACGCCTTTTGCCGCAATGCGTTCGACACTGCCCTGGAAGCGCTTGCCCGGAAACGCATCCACGGTGATATCCGCCGGTTGTCCAATCTCGATGGTGCCGATATCGCTTTCGTCTACAGACGCGAGAATGAATACGCGGGAGAGGTCCGAGAGCATCAACACTGCGGTACCACCGCCGATATTGTTAATACCGGACGCGATGATCTGGCCGATCTGTACATCGCGAAGAGATACGACACCATCAATCGGGGCGTACACTTTCGTGTACCCCAACTGGAGTTTGGACATCGACACCGAAATTTGATCAGATTCAACCTGGGCATCGGCCAAATTGATTTCCTGGCGGCGCGTCTCCAGTTCAGCTTCCTGGGCTTTCAATGCTTCTACGTGGGCGAGCGCCGTGCGGTAGTCCTGCTGCGCCTGCATGGCAGTCGTCTGCGCAGTCTCCACACCTTCCAGGCTCGAGTATTTCTTGGCAAGCAATTGCTCCTCACGATTGGCTTTGGCTTCCGCGTCTTTCGAGCGCGCCAGGGCCGATTCCACGCCGGCCGCGGCCATCAGCCTGTCGGCCACGAGATTTTGCTCCGCGGCCACCAAAGTCGATTTCGCCTGCGCGACACGCGCCAGAGACGCGGTGAGGGATGCCTGGGATTGCGCCAAAAGACGTTCCTGATCAACCGGGTCGAGTTCGAGCAGGAGTTCACCCTTTTTGACGTGATCACTTATGTCGAAGGGCAACGCAACGATTTGGCCGCTCGCGCGGCATTTTATTTCGACGTCAAGGTTTGACACCACGCGGCCGGTGCTCTGCACTTCCTGACGGAGTGGCCCGCGTTCGATTTGCGCCACCGTAACGACGGACGAGTACGCCTCCGTATCATCCCCGCGCCCGGTCCACCACCACGCGCCATACGCCGCGACCACAATGGCCAGAATAGTGAGCATCGTCCGCGTTATTATTTTTCGCCGCTTCATGTCGCGCCGCCTTTATTATGGTTTTTGTCCCGTTTGGACACGATTCACCGTCAAGTTTAACACGAGCAACCCCCAAATTTAACACGAGCAACCCCCAAATGTTCCTTTAGCGCGAGGGGGGATAGGTGCGCACGGCCATTTCATTTAGGTAGTGCTCAAGGTTTGTGTAACCGTCGCCATCGGCGTCGACTGGACCATCAGCAGGACTGCTCTTGTTCAAGCCGGCTTTCTCCTCCCAGGCGTCAGGCATTCCATCATGATCACTATCTGCCGGGGGTGCGGTGCTCGCCAGCACCGGCCATCCTCCAACGGCGGCCTGTGAGTCGATGATGCCTTTGCCGCCGCCGGCATAGGTTTCACCAAATTGGGCCGTGCCGTTGCGGACCTCTTCGACAATGCGAGAATCCACCACGTCGCGACGCAGTGAACATCCAGCGTGCGCGAGCACGGACTCGAACGCAGCTTCCGCGGTCTGCGTCTCGACAGGCGCTACGGAATAGGGCGTTTTAGCGCGCAGGGTTTGTTCTGTCGCTTCGCCGTCTTCAGCGAAATCGATTCCGCCATTCCAATTGTCCGCCGAGATTACGGGAAACCCCCAAACGAAATTGCCTTCCGCATACATTTTTCCGCGAGGGTCTTTTTGAAGGAATATTCGGTCGCGAAATCTTTCGGTGGTTGCCGGACCATATTTGTAGTAGTTGTTTATCCAGTTGCGCGGCCACATCTCGCCGCCATACGCGCTATTAAACCCCCAGTTGTAGATGACATTGTTGCGGAAATCCATCAGTCCGGACTCTTCGTTTCCAGAAGCTCGGGGATTGCGCGAAGAATGGTGCGCGAGCAGGTTGTGATGCCACGAACCGCCGGGTCCACCCCACAGCCCGCCGTAGCCGTGCGACCCTTTTTTGTGTACGGACTTCGTGAGGCTCTCCGTGACCATGCACCATTGCACCGTCAGGTTTGATGCTCTATTGATGGATAAGGTCTCATCCACCGCCCAGCTTGCCGAACAATGGTCCACGATGATGTGGTCACCTTCCCCGCCAAAGGCGTCCTGCTCCTTCTTTGTTTCGTCTCCCGGACGGAACCGTATGAATCGGCAGATGAAGTGTTGCGTCTCGAATTCAAACTGGTAATTCTTGATGCATATCCCATCACCCGGCGCAGTTTGGCCGGCGATAGTGATGAACGGGTTTTTAATCTCGATTTTCGATTCAAGCGGAATCGTTCCGGATACAAGAAATACGACGGTGCGCGGCCCAACCGCGTCGCAGGCGGTACGCAAGCTGCCGACGCCGCTGTCATTAAGATTTGTAACTTCGATCACGCGCCCGCCGCGGCCACCGATAGTGTATTTCCCGAATCCTTCTGCGCTGGGAAAAGCGGGTGCGCGGTCTGGCCGAAAACTGGAAAGAGTAACCGTATGCGCGGCATTGTCGTACGCGATTTCACACAGCCATCCCTCGGGCAACTGCAAGGTCTCGAATTTACCTTCGATTCCTTCGACGCCTTTGCCAAAGATAGCGAACATTGATGCTTCGTGCGGTTCAATACTCCCGGCGAATCGCACTTCCAATACTCCGCCGAGCTTCCAGTGTCCAGACGAAATTTGATCAAAGGATTCCGCGTCGGTGATGGTAACTATGGTGCGCTCGCCCGTGGATTGTTGGGCCTGCGAATAGCAGGCGATGCAAAAAAATATCGCGAAGGGCAGGGCGATTCTCATGAGGTAACATTTTTCCATTCGGGTTGAGGAATACTGAGAAATCGATGCCGGCGAATTAAGAGTTTTGTGAACGAGCGCGCAACCCGCTCAATTCCCCAAGGCCTTATTCAGCTTCCCTTTCAGGAAATCGACTGCCGCGTCCTCAGCCACTTCTTTGGGCTTTTGCCGTGTCGCCGGTTGCGGTTTGGGTTGCTGCGGCTGCGGCTGGACCTGCCTTGTTTGCACGGGTTTCGGCGTCGATGGTTTCGGCTTGGCCGTCACGGTAGTTTTTGGCGCAGGGGGATCGGGTGCCGGCGCGGCCGGTTCGGCAACGAGACTGGCTGGCGGCGGGTCCTGTTGAGTGACGACAGGCGCGGGCCCAGGCGTGCTGACCGGCATCGGCGCGCTTGGGTCAATGCTCACTGGATTTGCCTGAACAGCGGGTTTGAGCGGAACGGACTCCGGCACTACCGGTGTTATGATCGCCGTTTCTTTGCCCACCCCGCCGGGAGGCGTAACCAAGGGTGTTGGGGCGTTCTCTGCCTGTTTTTCCGAGCCGGTGATTACCGCGGCATCTGCCGGCTTTGGGTCGTCCCCGCCGAAAGGAGCGCCCAACATAAATACGCCCGTCGTGAATAGCGCGGCCAAACCTCCGGCCGCTACCGGAATAAACCAGGCGGGTGGCCTTCGTCTTGAAGTGGACCGTACCTTGTCAGCCGTCTTTTCATTCGGGTCAATCACGCGCGGCGCGTGTTTCGAAATGCCCGACAAACGGGTGACGGTCGTCGAGGCGTCGCGACCCACGCCGGGTAAGGAAGGCGCGGCTACGCCAAGTTTCGCACGCACGCGGTCTACCTGGCGTTCGATTGCGCTGAAAATTTCTTCCTGAACGCGGTCCCACTCCGCGGGCGAGTCAAGATAGCTAATCAGCGGCGTAGGTTTGCCAGGCACCATCTGCGGCCGGCTGAGCACGCGCACGTTCTGCCAGTTGCAGTGCCCTACGAGGATCGGGACCACCGTGAGTTCGCCCTGCTCGAACCGCCGTTCGACGCGTGGCAATTCAATCTCGCGAATGAAGTCGGAATTCAGAAAATTCCTGCTCACCAACAGCACCGCGATATGCGCGCGCTTGATCGCGTCGACGATTTCCTGTTTCCAGGGGTCGCCGCCACCCAGGCGCCGGCGATCGAACCAGACTTCCGCACCAAGTATTTCCAGGGACTTGATCAGCCGGGGCATGAGCTTGTCTTCGTCAAACCAACGCGCGTCGTCGTGACTGTAACTCACGAAGATGTGGATTTGTGACATCACTGCCTCCAACGCGCCAAAATAACTGGTGCCCACTACTATACAACACCCCGCGCCGTGCGGCAATCGGGCCGGACGCCAGGTCATCGCGCTTTATTCTGAAGCGGCCTGCCCAGGAAATGGAAAGCGGCAGCTACCCGCTGCCGCACTCCAAGGCGCTCCGCGCGGATTTTAGACGTCGATTGGCCGCGCGCAGCGCCTTGGACTG
>JAWXCN010000018.1:0-18651 GCA_034408725.1 Candidatus Hydrogenedentota bacterium | reverse complement strand
TTGTGATAAACAGCCAAAGCGGCGCCTTGGGGGCCGCCGCAGTCCAAATAGGCCGGCTCTAAAAATCCAATTTCAGATTTGAAAGAAAATGAATCAGCCGATCTGGGCGGTTAAAAGGTGTTTACGAAATCGGACAAATTAATCGCGGGTTGGAAAACCCGCGCTCCGAATCGGACAAAATTAATCGCGGGTTGGAAACCCGCGCTCCGAATCGGACAAATTAATCGCGGGTTGGAAAACCCGCGCTCCGGTTAGCGTTTGATGGGAAACCGGAGGACGAATTCCGCGCCGCCGCAGTCGTTCTCTCTGACAACCACTTCGCCGTTATGCCGGCGCATGATGTTCTTCACCGCGGCAAGGCCGAGGCCGGTGCCGCGCTCGCCCTTGGTCGAGAAGAATGTGTCGAAAATTTTTGTGCGCAGTTCCGGTGAAATTCCGGGGCCGGTGTCGCTGATTGCGATGCAGATGTCTTCGGGTTCGCGCCAGGTGCGGATATGTAGCTCGCGCAGGCCTTCCTTGGTTTCCATGGCTTGACAGGCATTGTTAATGAGGTTGAGCACGGCCTGGCGCAGGAGCACGAAATCGCCTTCGCAGATCGGGATGTTTTGCGCCATCTCGCGTTTCACTACGATGCCCGCTTTCTGCATCACGGGCATGCTGACGCCAATGCATGCTTCGGCGACGTCATTGATATTGAGAATGGAAAAGCGTTGCGTTTCATGCCGCAAAAAATTCATCGCGGACCGGACAATATCGCTGCACAGGCCGATTTGGCCGTGGATGACGTTAAGGCGGTCGCGGGGAACTTCTTTTTCTTCCTTGTTCAATACGATTTCGAGTTGTCCGGTGATGACGGCGAGCGGCGTGCCGAGATCGTGCAGCATGCCTGTTACGAAACGGCCCAGCGTTTCGAAACGGTTCGCTTCGAGCGCGAGTTCTTCGAGGCGGCGGCGCTCCATCTCTTCGATGCGTTTGGCGAGGCCGTCTTCGACGTGCCGCAACATGACCTGGGTATCGAAGGGCTTTACGACATAGGCCAGCGCGCCGCATTCAACGGCGGTCATCGCGGAATCCAGTTCGCCAAATCCTGTGAGGATGATGACTTCGATTCCGTGGAAATGCGTTTTGATCCAGCGCAGGAGTTCGACCCCGGATTGGCGCGGCATGCGCAAATCCGTGATGACGAGATCGATGGGCTGTTCGCCGAGCAGGGCCTGGGCGCTTGGCACATCGACTGCCAGAAAGACGTCGTGATCTTCCTTTAGCAACATGCGCAAGGCCTGGCGCGGACCGTTCTCGTCGTCGACGATCAGTATCCGGCCACGGGTCTTCGTTTGCGTTGAGGTTTCGATTACTTGCTGCATCCCCTGCCCTTTCCCAGCACCGGGCGTTCGCACTTCGATTGCGAGGCCGATGGCACTTCAATCCCGAATGGTATGAGAGCAAGGGGAGTGCCAGAACACAATAAAATTCATAACCATCTGATGTAAATACAGTTAGATTCTTATACGGGAAGACGCACTACGTCCAAATATGTACTCTGGTTCTACATTTCGGTCAATGGTGTACAAAAATGTCCAATTGCTTGATTCAGAAAAAGTATGCATACGGTCTAAATTGATATAGAGGGCGCATGTGATCGGTGGCCTGCACATCTTGCAAAAACCGATCAAATATGCTTCAATAGCCCCCTGTACGAGTGAGCCGGTCATGGGGACCGCTCACGAAATGAGAAGGCATTCAGGACAGTGAACTTCAGGAACGCACAGCTTATTACCCCGTGCGCCGCCGCTACTGAAAAGAAGCGGTCGGTGTGGGGCGTAATGTACGCGTTCAATCGCGTGACGCGCCTGCCGCACGCAGGGGTTCCCGTCCTGGGGGTGCTTGATAGCTAAAACGCTCATCAGCACATAGCAAGAGCAAACCAGGCGCCGCAGGCGGGAACCAAAACCCACCAGCGGCGTTTTCGTTTTTAGTCAACAACCCGCCGGAAGGCGGACAACGAGAGGGAGACGGCAAGATGTTTCTAGTAAATCGTCACGTATCGGATGCGCGAATTAAGGCCCCGCGATGGGGCGCCCATGCAACCCGGCTTACGCCGGAAAGGGAAGCGAGTCGAAGTAGTTCAACTTTAGAAGGAGCATCCGGTCATGGCCAGGTTCAATCCAGATTTCTGGGAGATTCCGACCCAGTCAGCGTTTCTTGAAAGCGTTTCATCCGAACGGGCTTTGTGGTACGAAACGGAGGAAGACCGTGAGCGGCGCTACGCGATGAAAGATTTCTTTCATTCGGTGTTGCCGATCGTTGTCGACCTGATGGGACAGCAACTGACGACACGGCAGCGAGAGATTCTGCACCTCTACTACTTCTGCGACAAGACGCAGGAGGACATCGCGGAGATGCTTCAGCTTACGCAGTCGACTGTTAGCCGGCACTTGTTCGGCACGGTGCGCAACGGGAAGAAAGTTGGCGGCGCAATTCCGAAGCTGCAAAAGGCAGTCGAGAAGCGCGACACCGGCGAAATCCAGGGTGCGCTGAACACGTTGCGGTCGCGGTTTGATCAGGCGCACGCGACGGCTGCCGCTTAACGGCGGGACGATTTCAAATGATGACTGTCAGGGATGCCCTCGTGGCAACGCGAGGGCATCTTTTCTTTTTCGGGGCGGATTGCATTGTTCTATTAATGTGTTTGTTCGATATTTCCTGCGTATAAGGGGTGTTTTTGCAGATTCGCGCGCGCGTTCCGTCCAAAACCCGGAAATCACTACCCGTAGGGGTCATTTTTTTCTTGTACCCAGCGGTAGAGATTTGGTATTCTTTGCATGCGGAAAGGGTATCGGGGGCCGGCAACGGATCGGAGTATCAGCCTTCCGTCGTGCCGGTACGAACTTTTTTCCGAGAGCGGTCGGTAAACTTGACAGCATGTTGGCTTTGTGGTTAAATGTAAGCCGCAATGTAATTTGCCAGCGGAATAAGGGAGATGACCAAAATGAAGAAACTGCTTATCGGGGTCGTGGCAGTGATGCTGCTCGCGGGATCAGCGTCGGCTGCCGATTGTGCCCCCAAAGTCTGGGACGATCTGTCCTGGTGGGGAAATAGCGGCGCGACGCCGGAACCCCAGCCAGATCGAGGCGCGGCGATTTGCGGCGGCGAACCGCGGTCGTGCTATTGGTGGTGGCCTCAGGATCCGAACGGTGGCGACGCTTCGTGCCCCGCCGAACTGGCCAAGACGGCATCGCTCACTTCGTCCACCGGCGCGGACACGGAACTGTGGGGTAACCGCGGTCTCGTGTATGCGTGCTGGGTAAAGCCGGGTGATGTCATACCACCGCCACCTCCTGATACGCCAGATCCGAAAGCCATCCGCAAGACGGTGATCTTTAATAACGTCCTGTTCGATTTCGACAAGGCGGTATTGAAGCCCGAAGGCAAGGCAGTGGTTGACCAGGTGATCGCCGAAATGAAGGCGCACGGTGGCGACACCGTCCTCATCGAAGGTCACACCTGCGACCTGGGTTCGGACGCGTACAACATGGGTCTTGGTCAGCGCCGCGCGGACGCCGTGAAGAGCTACATGCTCGAGAACGGTATCGATGCGGGCCGTATCACGACGCAGAGCTTCGGCGAATCGGATCCGGCAGTGGCCAACGATGGCGATGCCAACCGAAAGCTGAACCGTCGCGCTGAGTTTAACATCACGATTGTCAACTAGCAGCGGCGTCACGACAGCGTAATCTCTCCGGCCCGGCGGGGCAAATGCTCGCCGGGCCGGTTCTTTTTTTGAGGGAAGGCTTTCTGCATTCTCCCCCAATTTCGGCCAAACAGGATACAAGGACATGCCAAGCGTTCAGTTCCAATCGTTGGTCTCGATGATGCAATCGCGGCCGCTCGGCAAGGTCGCGACACTCGACCAAATCCGTTCGCGGTTCGAACAGATGACGCCGCTACTTGGTCCACCACCGGAATCAGTTTCCATATCGTCGTCACGGGTCGCTGATATTCCGGCGGAGCGGTTTGAACCGCGTGGCAGCCCGGCGGACCGTGTCATGTTGTACTTCCACGGTGGGGGCTACTGCATTGGATCGCTGAATACGCACCGGACGTTTTGCGGTCTCCTCGCCATGGCCGCGAACGTGCAGGTGTTGTCAGTGGCGTATCGTCTCGCGCCGGAGCATGCGTTTCCGGCGGCGGTGGATGATGCAGTGGCGACGTACCGTGCGCTGACCGCGGAGGGCTACGCGCCGGAAAAGATCGTAATCGGCGGAGACAGCGCAGGGGGCGGATTGGCGTTGGCGTCGCTCGTTGCGTTGCGTGACGCGGGCGATCCCCTTCCCGCGGCGTGCGTATGTCTTTCGCCGTGGACCGACCTGGCGATGACCGGCGCATCGGTCGATAGCGTGGCGGCTAGCGACCCGATGCTGTCGCCCTGGCAGCTCGATACGTTTGCGCGCCGCTATTTGAACGGCGCGGAAGCGCGCAATCCGCTGGCGTCACCCTTGTACGCTAATTTCACGGGGTTTCCCCCACTCCTGATTCACGTTGGCGGCGCGGAAATCTTGCGCGACGATTCGATCCGGCTGGCGGAACGCGCGAGAAGCGCCGGCGTGGATGTGACGCTTTATCTTGCGCCGGACATGATCCATGTGTGGCATTTTTATGCGCCGATTTTGCCGGAAGGACGTGATGCCCTGACGAAGGTTGGACAGTTTGTGCGGAGCCGATTTGAAGTTTAACTCTGGACGGCGAAGTCGAAGCCGCCGGAACGGACTGCTTGAATGGCGCGCGAAAAAGTGGCGGCGGAATCTATTCGCGCTCGTGTGACGCGCCTATTGGACGCGCGGGAAAAATCGCTGGCGCGCGAAAAACCGACACGGCAATGCGAGAACGGTGGCGGAAAATCCGGTGTTATGCGCCTTCGCGGCAAAAAAATATTTGGGTGCCGCGGGCATTTGAAGCGCCTCTGAATTCGATGCCGGCGAATGAAAAACTGCGCGGCGCGTTTGCGTCTGCAAACAGTTTTCCGCGCGCGCATTGGCGGCGACGCCGCGTGATCGCGGCGTGCGCATTAATAGCGCGCCAGTTTTATTCGTTGCGGAATCGCCAGCATTTGCAAGGCGATTCCGCATGTTGCAAAAACGGGACGTCACGCGAGACACGCTCATGCCGCTTGCGCGCGCCGTGATGCGCCGAGACGTCCAACATGCTTGTTACGCGGCGCGCAACGGAACACATCGATCCATTTCCGGGCGATCCGTAGCGCCGCAGATCGGCCACGGACCCGATGAAAAGAAATTTTTCTTGAAAAAATACTTGTTTTTTTTCTTGCAACGTGATAGAAATTTATACAGTTGTTGCAGTAAACGCGTCGTAGGTGGCATGCAACACACCAGTTGACGGCGGGGAGCGAGGCGGAAACGCGGGAGCGAATCCACTCACGAGAACACAGTTGAATCGAACACGACGTGCGAGGTGGCACGGTGACAAGCGGCGCGAAAGCGAACGGTGCGGTCATGCAAACCACTCGAAGCGGTCACGCGCAAGGGGCGCGGAGATCGCGACGGCAGGCAAATCACCTGCGCGCAGTACCGGTTCGCAGCAGCGGCGCCATTCATACCCCGGCGGGCAATCGCCATTCATTCTTGCCGCAACGCTAACCATCCATATTTTTCCGAAGACATCCGGCGCGGCGAAAGAAACCGGCGCGGTCCGATGTTGGCCGGGGCAGATTGCCGCCAGGGTGTGGCAAATTTCTGATCGGGGAATTCCAAGAGGGTTTTACAGCACCCATGCACCTGGGGGCTGAGACCATACACCAGTTGAACCATACCGGGCATTGCCCGATGGTCTGTCTCCGCAGTGCACCTGCGGAGACGGGCGCATGCCGTTGGCAGGGCCACCCGTGGTGGCCTGCACGTTCAACAACGCGGCGCTAGTGTAGGAAGCTCAATTTAAAGGAGAGCTAAGAATGGCAGCGAAAAAGAAGGCAGCAAAGAAGAAGGCGGCCCCGAAGAAGAAAGCCGCCCCGAAGAAAAAAGCGGCCGCGAAGAAGAAACGCTAGTTTCGACGCGGTTCTTCGTAACTGAAGGGCTCCGCCGCCGACGGCTTGGCGGCTGCACCAGTCAGCCAGGCTGAAGTTCCAAGGCGGCGGCGGACGCCCAGTCAGTAGAGCTTGTTTTCAAAAAATGCACGTTAGGCAACCTTCGGGCCCTGGCGTGCTTTTTCTTTTTTTTGAGATAAATGGGAATGATGAGAAGTGCGGGAGCTATGGGATGATTGGGCGCACACCGTCTACAATCGTGTGAAGGGAGAGCGCCGGTGGGGGTGGAACAATTTCTCGTTGAGAAGGCTGCGCGGACTGAAGCCGCTCTGGAAGTTTACATTTCGCGATGGGCGGACACGCCGGCGACGCTGCGCGATGCAATGCGCTACAGCCTGTTCGCCGGAGGCAAGCGGCTGCGGCCCGCGCTTGCGCTGGGCGCGGCGGAACTTATAACCGGTGACGACTGCGCGGCGCTTCCGGCGGCGTGCGCGCTCGAGATGATTCATACGTACTCGCTGATTCACGACGACTTGCCCGCGATGGATGACGATGATGTCCGCCGCGGCAAGCCGACCCTTCACAAGGCGTATGGCGAAGCCGTGGCGATTCTCGCCGGAGATGCGTTGCTTACGATGGCCTTCGATGCTGCGGCTGACACGGGTGACCTCCGCATTGTGCGGGAAATTACGCGGGCAGCCGGCGTGGAAGGCATGGTAGGCGGTCAACTCGTGGACCTGGAGAGCGAGGGGCGGAAGCTGGGGGTGGAAGAACTTCGCGCGCTGCACGCGCGCAAAACCGGCGCGCTTATTCGCGTGTCCGTGCGGGTTGGCGCGTTGGTGTCTGGCGCGAACGAAAACCAACTGAAAGCGTTGACGGCATACGGGGAAGCAATTGGTCTGGCGTTCCAGATTGCGGACGATATTCTCGATATCGTGGGAGATGAAACGGCGATTGGCAAACCGGTGGGCAGTGATGAAGCGAATCTGAAATCAACGTACCCCGCGGCGGTAGGCATTGATGGCGCGCGAAAATTAGCGGGGGATGCAGTCGAGCAGGCGGTCGGGGCGTTACGGAGTTTTGGCGAGGAGGCGGATACGTTTCGCGCGCTGGCGCGCTACATTGTAGAGCGCGACCGGTAGTTCTCTTTCGAAACCCGAAATCCACCTCGGTTTCTCCGGCCACAAAACGGCGGGGCGATCGCGTTTAATTGCGAAGGTAGATTGCCTATGGAGGGGAAAGCGGCAGCTACCCGCTGCCGCAGTCCAAGGCGCCGCTTTCACTTCGGATGCCCTGGACAAAACGGTTTGCACTTTTTTCGCGCGGGGGGTTTCATACATAATCCCCGGATGTCATATCTGGATTCACGTTCAGCGGAAATGTTGTGGCAGGACCAGGATGCGCGGGAGGCGTTGCTGCGGCGCGTCGTCATGGAACGCTTGGCGGCCGCTCCCCCACCTTCCATCGAAGGCTACATAGTCGCGACGTATTTTTTTGCGTTGCGCACGACCCGGCTCGAAGACGCCGCGGAGGAAATCAGTTACCTCGCTACGAGCGGCGTGCATCATCCGCCACCGGGTTCCCTGCTTGAGCAGTGCTCGGCAAAACCGGCGGGCGTCGAAGCTTTTGATCAAACAGGACGCCTGGGCCTGGCGCACGTAGCGATTCCGCTAAAAATGTTGCAACATCCCGATGGGCACGTGACGACGTGCGATCTGCTGCACACTATCGCGGGCGCGGGCATTTTCGATCTCTATGAACGGCAGGACGCACGGCTAGTCGCGTTGCAGATTCCCGAGCATATTCTCAAGACTTTCCCGGGTCCGGCGTACGGGCCGGCAGGCATTCGCAAGATGACGGGGTTCGCGCCGGACCAACCGGCATTTGGAACGATTTTAAAACCGACCGCGGGGATCACGCCGGAGGAGGTGGAGTTTCTCGTCGAAGAAGCCGCGCACTGCAAATTGTTTTTGTTCGTGAAGGAAGACGAAGACCTCTATCCCGATCTGGACTATTCGCCCGTGCGGGAGCGCGCGCGCCGCGCGATGGCGGCCATCGAGCGCGTGCAGGACAAACGTGACGGCCTCGGCATCATCTTCGCGCCGCACGTCACCGGGTCACCCAGCGAGATATTGGATACTGTTCACGGGGTATTGGAGCACGGGGTGCGCGGCTTGATGTTCAGCGAGACGTTTGCAACGGGTACCGTGCGCATGGTGCGCGAAGCGACAATGCACCTGGAAAACCCGCCGGCGATTTACGGGCACAATGCGGGCATTGGCACGCGCACGCGGGCGATCTGGCGCGAAGTGATCGATATGCTGGCCCGGCTCGATGGAATTGATTTCCGGCAGACAGCGCCCCTCAAGGAAGGCATGCCGTTCCTGCGTCCTTACGGCGATGAATGGCGGGCATCGGAAGCGACGCTTACCGCGCCTTTGGCAGGGAAGAATCCAACCATGATCGTGCGCGCGGGCGGATTGGACCAGGGCAATATCGGGTTGAACCTCGTCGACGTCGAAGCTCGCGGCATCGAGGAAAACATTTTGTTCCTCGCAGGATCGGCGATTAATTCAATCACGGACACCGCCGGCAAGCCGAGCCCGCGCATGGGCGCGGAAGCGATGATCGAAGCAATTGACGTACACAAGACCGGTGAACTGCGCGATGTAACAGCGGACGGCCATGTGCGCGCGCTCGCGGCGGTCGCGGACCGGCGGAAACTCACCGCACTTCGCGCGGCGTTGCGGCAACGGTACCCAGGCGTTGCGCCATGATCCAAAAGGAACCCAGACTCCTGCGCGTCGGCGTGCTCGGCTGCGGACCGATTGCCCAGTTCGCGCATTTCGACGCGTGCCGCAAAGCCCGCAACTGCGAGTTGTACGCCATCTGTGATGCGGCCCCAGACCTGCTTGCGCGCATGGCGGCGACGCACCAACCGATGCGGACCTTTACGAAATTCGAGGACATGCTGATCGCTTCCGAAGTGGAGGCGGTCATTATCGCGGTGTCCGACCAGTTTCACGTGCCGCTGAGCTTGCAGGCACTGGCTGCCGGCAAGCACGTGCTTGTGGAAAAACCGCTCGGCACGAGCGTGGAAGAATGTGACGCGTTGCGGGCGCGGGTACACGAGATTCAGCGCGGCGAACACCGCGTGTTTCAGGTTGGAAATAACCGGCGGTTTGATCCCGGCGTCGCGTTCGCCGCACGGTTCGTGCGCGAGGAGATCGGCGGCTTGATCGCGTTGAAAGCGTGGTACTGCGATTCCACCATGCGTTACACAATGACTGACAATTTGCAGCCGCTTGCGATAGCCAGCATGGACGCGGTGAAGCCCATGGGAAATCCAAAGTCGGACAAGCGCCGTTATTTCATGCTCACCCACGGCAGCCACCTGGTCGATTCCGCGCGATTCCTGGCTGGCGATTTGGAGGCCGTGTCGGCCAAACTTGTTGAGCGCCATGATTCGTTCTGCTGGTTCATAACGGTTGATTTCCGCGGTGGGCATATCGGGCATCTCGATTTGACGGTTCCCCTGCGCGGGGATTTTCAGGAAGGCTTCCAGATTTACGGGGAGCTGGGTAGCGCGTACGGAAAGATTCCGCTGCCGTGGTTTCATAAGAGCGGCGAGGTGGAATGTTTTTCGGTGAAGGACCGAACGTATCGAAAAGTATTGGGCGAAGACGCGTATTCCTACAAACTGCAACTCGAAGGGTTTGCAGACGCCATCCTGCACGGCGCGCCGCAGCTTGGCGCAACGGTCGATGACGGCTCCGCGGCGATGCGGGCAATGGTGGCGATTGCGCGGTCGGTGGAACGAGGCGAATGCGTGCGTCTCGATACAGTCAGCGGGACGGTGTAGGCGAAAACCGGCTTGTGATGCACGCAGGCATATTTGCAAAAACTTTTCCCCGAGCAACTGTCGAAGCTGCCTTGGACGGCGTTGTTGCGCACGGCATTCGCAGCGTACAGTTCAATATGTCCTGTGCGGGAATGCCAAGCATGCCCGATGAAATCCCGGCGGAAACCTGCTCTCGAATCCGGCAAGCGTGCGTGGACCGTCGCATATCGATGGCGGCGGTGTCAGGGACCTTCAACGTGATTCACCCCGATACGCGGCAGCGCGCCGAAGGCATGCGCAGGCTTGACGTGCTCGCGAGCGCGTGCGCTTCACTCGGGACATGCATTATCACGTTAAGCACGGGCACGCGCGATCCGGAGAACATGTGGAAGCGTCACGCGGAGAACGCTTCGGCGGAGGCATGGAACGATCTTATCTCCAGCATGGAACAGGCAGTCGAAATTGCGGAACGCTGGAACGTGGTGCTGGCGTTCGAACCGGAATTTTCAAATGTGGTCGATACCGCGCGCAAGGCGCGCCAATTGCTCGACGAGGTGAGATCGCCGCGGCTGTGGGTTGTGCTCGATGGGGCGAACCTCTTTCATGCGGGCGACCTTTCGCGCATGCACTCCATTCTCGATGAAGCCGTCGATTTATTGGGCGATGTCATCGTGTTGGCGCACGCAAAGGACCTCGCGCAGGATGGCGACGCGGGGCACGAAGCCGCGGGCATGGGCCTGCTGGACTATGACCATTACCTCGGGTCGCTGCTGCGAATCGGGTATTCGGGTCCATTAATTCTGCATAGTCTTTCGGAACAGCAGGTCCCCGGTAGTCTGGTTTTTTTGCAACGAAAGATCGATGCCGCGTTACGGGCTTCCGGCGCGCCGGCGGAGTAGCAGGTGTACTTCGAGCGCGACGGCATACGTTTTCACTACCGGGATACCGGCAATGGCGTTTCGTTTGTTTATCAACACGGGCTGGGCGGTGATTTATCGCAGCCGCTGGGTTTTTTTGAGTCAGGAATCGACGGGGTCCGGCTGCTCTCGATGGACTGCCGCGCGCATGGCGAAACGACGCCGGTCGGACCGGAAGACATGATCGGGATTGGCGCGTTTGCGGATGATGTAATCGGGTTTATGGACGCGCGCGGAGTGGAGCGCGCAGTCATCGGCGGGATTTCGATGGGCGCGGCAATCGCCTTGAACATTGCATTGCGGTACCCCGCGCGCGTGCAGGGGCTGATTCTGCAACGTCCCGCGTGGCTTGACCAGCGTATGCCTGACCACCTGCGCCCGCTCGCGCAGATTGGGGACCTGATTCGCGAGCATGGCGCGGTGGAGGGCGCGATGATTTTTGAAAGTTCAGAAACGTACAGCAACCTGTTGCAAGAGGCGCCGGATGTCGCGGCGTCCGCGTTAGCGCAGTTCGCGCATCCCCGCGCTGAGGAGGCCGTGGTGCGGCTGTTGCGCATTCCGCGTGACGCACCGTGCCGCGATCGCGCGTGGAGATCACTTCGGACCCCTGCGCTGGTCCTGGCGAATCGATTCGACTCTATTCATCCGCTGGACTATGGCGAGACCTTGGCGCGGGAGATACCGGGCGCGGTGTTCCGGGAGATCGTTTCGAAGTCGATCAGCGTTGAACAGCATGCGGCGGACGTGCGGCGGGAAGTTGAGGAGTTTGTGCGGCGTGTCGTGGGCTTGGGGTAGTGTGGCTAGACGTGAAGCTGGAGCTTCGAGACGCGCATTCCCAAGCTCGTAGCTTGGGAACGAGGAGAAATTTCGATGGTGAAATGTTCCACATCTTTGTGGTCGGCGGATTTGGCGAATCTGGAGGCGGAGACGAAGCGTGTCGAACCGTATTCGGAGCGGTTTCATATTGACGTTGCAGACGGTCATTACACGCCGACGCTTTTGTTTTTTCCGGACCTGCTGAAGGCGGTGCGCAGGCACACAACGCGGCCTTTGGAAGTGCATTTGATGTGTACGCATCCGTTGAACTGGTTGGAACCGTTTGTCGAAGCGGGCGCCGACGGATTCATTGTGTACCCGGATTCGGAGAACGATACGCGAACGGTGATCGATGCCATTTTGTCGCATGGCAAGTTCGCGGGGATTTCGTTGGGCCTCGATCAACCCCTGGAAATATTGGCGCCATTTTGGGACGACCTTTCCATCGTTTGCATTCTCGGCACGCGCGTGGGGATTAAGGGCGCGGACATGGATCCCGGCGTGCCGGACAAAATTCGCGCGGCGAAACGGACCATCGCGGACCGCGGGCTTAAGGCAGAGGTCGAGGCGGATGGCGGAATCCGGCGCCACAGTGTGCCGCTGATGGCGGCGGCGGGCGTGGACTATATTGTGCCGGGCTCTTTGATGTTCGGTGAAGAGCCCGCGCGAATGCGGGCGTGGCTGGGGGGCTTAACGTGATCGGCGTGCGGGAAGCGTGCGTGGCCACTCCGGTGACAAGTCTATTGCAAGACTTGAGGGGTTGTGCTATACCTTTTTGTCAGACGCGCCCACGTCGGCAGCGCGCGTAGCTGTGAGAGATTGAGAGAACGACTTCGAGAGTTATTCCTACACATCAATTTTGTCGACACTCGCCGTCCGGATTTACCATTCCGCACTTCAGGAGAGTCCTGCTCGTGTGAGCTGTAATTGGGAGGAGGAGAAAGCAATGAATATCTACGTGGGAAATTTGGCGTATCAGGCTACCGACGAGGACCTCCACGGCGCGTTTTCAGCGTATGGCGCGGTCACTTCGGCCAGCGTCATCATGGACAAGATGACGGGGCAATCGCGCGGCTTCGGGTTTGTCGAAATGGCGAACAAGAACGAGGGGGACGCGGCAATCGCCGGGTTGAACGGGCAAGACCTGAAAGGCCGCGCGTTGCGCATTAACGAGGCGCGTCCGCGGGAAGATCGTCCGTCCCGTAACGATTACCGGTAAACGATATAGAACCCAATATTGAATAGCGCGGCCCGCCGCGGATAGATTGGGCCGCGCTTCTCATTTTGGAGAAGTTTCAACCGCGCAACGGGAACCCTCGCAACCGATCACAAATAATGTTTCGTCAACTCGTCGCGCAAATAGTCAAACGCATCATCGACGCTATCCACCATCCGAAAGAGATCAAGGTCGGACCGGTTGATCATGCCCCAGTCGGCGAGAGCCTCCAGATTCAATATTTCTTTCCAGAAGGATGCGCCGTATATCACGACCGGCATGTGTTTTGCCGTTTTCCGGGTCTGGATCAGCGTGAGTATTTCAAACAGTTCGTCAAGGGTGCCAAAGCCGCCGGGAAACACCACGAGCGCCTTTCCAAGATATGCGAACCAGAATTTACGGATGAAGAAATAGTGAAACTGGAAAGACAACTCCGGGGTGATATACGGATTCGGATACTGCTCAAACGGCAGACTGATATTCAATCCAATGGACGGGCCTCCCGCGCGCGCGGCGCCGAGGTTGGCCGCCTCCATGATTCCCGGTCCTCCCCCTGAACACACGATGAACCTGCGCTTGGGCTGCTTGAGTGATTTGCTCCAGGCGGTCAACCGCTCTGACAGCAACGCGGCATCTTCATAGTATCGCGCGGCATCGAGCATCCGGCGCGCGCGTTTGTATTCGTCGCGAACAGTTTCATTATCTTTGTTCCGGTCATGCGCGTCGCGAGCGTGGTTGTACCGGTCCTCGGCTGTGTCCCGGGGTTGGACGCGAGCCGACCCGAAAAACACGATGGTATCCTTCACGCGGAGACGGCGGAATCGCGCACCCGGCTCGATAAGCTCGCAGAGCACGCGAATAGATCGAGCGTCCGGACTGGTTAGAAATTCAAGGTTTCTGTATGCCTTCTCCCGTTTCCCCGTATCCGGGTCGGTGGCGGCGAGAGATTTACGGGTACTGCGGGACCGGTGGGTTGCCAAGCGTATAGTCTCCGTTAAATTAATGATGGATGGAACTTCGGTTTCGATAGTACTTGGGGAAGAAGGCAGATGCGAATTCGGGTGATTGGGGCGGCCTTAAGCGCGATTGCGTGTTCCTGGAGGCTTTTTAGTAATCCGAAGTGAAAGCGGCGCTGACACGCCGCAGTCCAAGGCACGGGTGAAATAGGCTTGACGAAATCCGGGTCTTGGGATAGAATTTAGGTGGAACGCGATTCGCCGATCATATCTGAAAACATGGTGCCCGAACCCGGCACGCTTACAGCGTGAAAGAGCCCGACTCAAAGGGCAAATAGTCCGGGCGATAGAGGCGCCGGTGCGAGGATGTGACCGACGGGTCGCGGTCTTTTTTGCCATTTTATTTTTCACGCCCCACCTTCTTACCGGTAGGTCAATGAATTCATTGAACCGGATTAGACCCTGTGCTAGAGTGAAAATAAGCCCCCGTTGGGGACGCGGATCGGTGGAGTGCGTGGCAGCGGCCGCGCGTTTGATGTTCTATAAATGGACGAGGGAAGTGATTGGCTCCGTGGGGCTGCTTTGCCGGGTGCGGGACCGATCAAAACTTGGAGGTGGACACTCATCATGGCGGACACAGTGGCAGCATTCTTCAGTGACCTTGAGCAGAAGGTTGATCCGACGAAAATTTCGGGTATGAACGCGATCTATCAATTCGACATTACCGGGGATGACGGCGGTACGTGGCACGTAAAGCTTGCCGACGGACTGGCCAATGTAAGCCCGGGTCCGGCGGAGAATCCGAGCATTACGCTAACGTCCACCGATCAGAATTGGCTCGACATCGTGTCGGGAAAGCTGAGCGGACAGACTGCGTTTCTCACGGGCAAACTTAAAATCAAGGGTGACATGAGCCTCGCGATGAAATTGCAAAACGTATTCGCGCTGGGCAAATAAAGATTGGATAGCGGGACCGCGGCGCTCGGGCGCAACGGTCCCGCTTTTCTATTTTCAGCGGCATGAATAAGTACACACATCTCATTGCCGTTTTCTGCATCGCGCTGGCAGTCTCCTGCTCGCCGGAGCGCGCGGTGAATGCGCCGCGCGACGTTTCGTTCCAAACCGCGGACGGCTACACAATCCACGGGACGCTATATCCTGTAACAGACGCGCGTCCGGCGGGGTTAATCCTCGTGCCGATGCTGGGCGCGACGCGCGATACGTGGCAACGGTTCGCGCTTCGGGCACAGGCACAGGGCTATATGTCGATTGCGATCGACCTGCGCGGCCACGGCGAGAGTACGAATCGCAATGGACAAGAAAGTTCGTACCGCGCGTTCACGGCCAAGGACTGGGCGGGCGCAACCGCGGACATTGCCGGGGCGAAACGGGCGCTGTTGGATGCGGGCGCGAATCCGGAGGACCTCGCAATTGCCGGGGCGAGCATTGGCGCGAATCTAGCCCTGCGATATGCGCGCGATGACGCGCAACTGCAAGCGGTGGTCATGTTGTCGCCAGGATTGAATTATCAGGGCGTGGCCACGGAATCCTCTATGCGTGAAATTGGGAACAGGCCCGTGCTGCTCATGACTGGGATTGATGATGCGTACTCGGCGGACACGTGCCGCACTTTGAAGCCGCTTGCACAGGGACATTGCGAAGTCCGCGAATACGATGGCGCCGCGCATGGAACGGACCTTCTGGATGCTCATGCGATGTGCGGGGAGCAAATATTGTTGTGGCTATCGGCGATTATTGGCGAGAATTAGCGGCACGGTAAGACCTATATGGAGTGCGGTAGCGAAGTCCGCTTCGGACGCAGCTACCGCTTTCGATTCGGATTGCAAGTGGTCGGGGACATGCACGTGGCGCTGCTGCTCTCTTGAAGTAAAAGCGGTAGCTACCGCTACCGCAGTCCATACAGGATCGGCACCGTATGCGAGGCTGATGGCATCACGTAGTATGTCGCGTGGTCGCCATACTCGCGGCGGGCGATTCGTAGCGCATCATCGAGTGACACGGCCTTGCGCGCGCCAAGTATCCCCACCGATGCGCTTGGCAGATTCGTCACCATGATCGCTTGCGCGGCCTTTTCCAGCGTGGACAATGCAGTCTGCCCATATATCTCACTGGATGCGCGCAACGCCGCAATGATCGCATCCACACTTCCCAGCCGCAACCATTTCTCGATGGGTTCGCCGCCGAGACCTTCGAGAGACGGCGCGAGTAAAATGATGCAGCCTCCGGGTTTCATGGCCTGATATGCGTTGTACAGGGCCTTGTGCGCCTGCACATAGTTTCGGGCCGTGCCCGCGGACGCGATGACGATGTCCGCGGCGTCAGCTATCGGTACGGCATACAGGGACCGCGCGAATGCGCAGGCGTCTACATGTGCGGCTTCCAACGCACCCGCGAAGAGCCCCGCGATTTCGCCGCGCCGATTCAGCACGGTATTGATTAAGTTGCAATTCGGAACGCGCAGCGCGGCTTCGAGCATATCCTCGGCGACCGGGTTTCCATCCATTACCCCAATGCAGACGGCAGGGTTCAGGCGGTTCTCCGTGGGATGCAGGTTCATCGCGTGGTTGCGCGCAATGGTGCGCGCGGAACTGATACCGGGCACCAGCGCTTTGCGACCGCCGCCGAAGCCTCCGAAATAGTGCATGACGACGGCGCCCGTAACGATTACATGATCGCACTCGATGGCCCGGCGGTTAATTTCGACCGGGGTCCCGCGAGCCGTCGTGCCGAGTTGCGCGTGGTCTTCCGCGTAGGGATCGTGTACGTGCGCGCGCTGACGAAATCGCGCGTACACTTCATCGCCTAGAATGGCGCGTTGCTGATCGACGTCCGGAGCTTTATGGATGCCGGTGGCGAACAGGAATTGAATCGCTTCATTGCGAATGCCCCTGTCGGCCAAGGCGTCCAGAATGGCCGGCAGGATTTGATCAACTGCAGTGTTGCGGTATGCGTCTGAAACCACAATCGTAACCGCGTCGCCGGCGCGAAAATGTTCAAGTAATGGACCCGGCAAGCCGATAGGTTTTTCCAAGGCGCGCCGCAACGACTCGACACGATTGGAAACAGACGGCACATCCGCAATATCGATGCGCCCAAGTGAAACTCCCCATTCCATGGAAATCTGGAGCGGCACGGCGCCGTAATTGATTTCGATAGACGTCATAACGCTATTCTACAAACTTTGGAACGTGGCGGAAGGGAGTGAGCGGCGGCGCAGCGGACGGGCTAATGGCTCGCGTGCCGATGGACGCTGCTCCGGTGCCGATGGCCGTGTCCATGGCGGTGCTTGTGTTTGTGCTTATGGCGTTGGTCTTTTTGCCGGGGTGCGTCGTCAAACCGGGCATGCGCGAATTCCTGGAGTCGCTCCGCCATGCGCGTAGCGCGGCGCGCCATCAGGACGAATACCATTCCAATGCCAAAGAGCAACAACGAAAATATCGCGGGTTTGTAAGAAAGACCTGAGGGCAGAAACCGGCCGGGATCCGTTGAATCAAAGCTGACGGGCACAACGAACTCTGTGGTCGTGTCCGCGGACCCGCCGGATAGCGCGCCATCGTAGATTCGGGCGTAGATGGCGGAATCGAGCGACAGCCGCAACCGGTATTTATCAGGACCGAACGGCTCCGCCGTTGCGACGCCGCGCTCGCCATTCATGTCGAGGAGCAAGCGGTGAAGTAAATCGTTGGATTGGGCGATCCACGCCCCGGCGCCAACAAAAAAAATCCCGAGCAGGACCATGACTAGCACGGGCCAGCGGCGGGCCAATTCATTACGTGCGGGGGTCTCGTTGCCCAATGCTCGCTATCAACTCCCTGATGTGCGCCGCGTCTCTTTCGAGAATCGCTACACGCTCTGCGCCCGGTGCGAACCGCCCAAGCGATTCGTTTTCGATGCAGACATCACCGCGATAACCCGCTCCCGCGAGCATTCGCAGCACCAGCCCGTGGTCGATGTCACCTTCGTCCAGCGGACTCATATAGGTTCCGTATTCCCAGCCAATCTCACGGACGATTTCTCGTTTCTCGCGAGGATACGCAATATTCTTCGCATGCGTATGTCTGGCGTACGGCGCCAACAATTTAAGGATACCATAAACTTCACCCAATGGATACCCTCTCCAATAAAAATTTGCGGTGTCAAGAGTTAACCCAAGCCGGTCCGAGTCCACCGATTCCAACACATTCAACAAGAATGCCAGGTTGTTCCCCAGCACCCCGTGGTTCTCGATTGCGAGGTTCACGTGGCTCCCGGAAGTGCTTAGCAGCACTTCAGATAGCACGTCCCGGAATATCTCCACCCGCTCCCCGAAAGTCATGTCGTTTTCCCGGCCCATCACGGAATCGATGCGCACCGATCCCGCTCCCAGCGCCTGTGCAATGCCGACAGCGCGGCCGAGCCACTGGATATTTTCGTCGCGCGAGGACTTTGAAAGGTCGCGCGCAGTCAACAATGCGCAGCAACGAACGCCCAGGCCGTGGATGTGTTCGCCATAGGTCTGCGCTTCGCTATCGCTGAAAAGGGTGTACTGCTCGCCCGAATCCAACGATATGACGCGGAACTCATCGTCGAGATGCAGCTCGACCGCGCCAATGCCAAGATGCCGCAATCCCGCAATCGGCGACTCGAATTCGCCGCCAGAAACCATTTCGTCACGGATGGACAGGTACATTATGAATACTCCGCAAGAAAAAGGCGGCCACTTTTTGGCCGCCTTCCGAATTGAATGTCACAAAACGCACGCTATGCGGGCTGCGTCACGCGGCGGTGTTCTCGATAATGGTTGCCGTGGCCATGCCGTGGCCGATACACATGGTCTGCAGGCCGTAGCGCGCGCCGGTGCGTTCGAG
>JAWXCN010000017.1:0-17215 GCA_034408725.1 Candidatus Hydrogenedentota bacterium | reverse complement strand
TTGCGCTGGCATTCCACGCCAACCAATCCGCACATGAGCCCCCCCGTGCGCCCTCCCCTTGAATCGTTGATAAAGATTTGCCGACACCCCCCTTCACCCAATTGTCCGGCGTGTCCAATCCGTCCACCACGTCCATGCCCTATCCAAACCGGGGAATTGGACCACCACGCTCCATCGTCTAAGATACGACCAATACGCGGGCAGCCCAACCCCAGGTTCTATTTGGAGTAAACCCAGTGCGCACGATTCCCATGTTTGCCACGAGCTTGCTGTTCATACTAACCGCCGCGACCGCCGAACCGGCCCAGGAAACCTTTGCCATTCCGCTTTCAGACCTCGTCCACCGCGAAGAGGAATTCGGCATCATCAATGGCCGCATGACCATCGGCGTGAACTACAAATCGTTGGCGGACATCTCCGGCCTGTTCGCCCCGCCCTATGTCAGTTCCGATTTTCGCTTCACCTGCCTCATGGACGGCAAACCCATACCCGCGTCAAACACCGGAAACTGGTGGCCCAACTGCGTGGCCGACAACTATTCCGCCGACAGGCTGTCCATCGGCAGCGAAACGATCCTGCCTTACGGCAATCGCGCGGCCGTCATTTCCATAACTTTGCACTCGGGTGGAATCGCACGAGACATCGTGCTCACCGGCAGCGCCGGCGGCACCTTGGACAAAAACGAGCGCTGGGAATTCGCGCGCCCTGAAAGCTCCACCGCCACCACCGCGGCCATCGAGGAAATTATGGTCACGCCCACCATCGAGGCAAGCATACTCGGGTTGACCCAGGGCGACCTCGCAATCATCGTTGGCGCGGACGATCTGGTGCAATGGAACGCCGATGGCACGTGGACGCTCTCAACGCACCTCGACGCAAACGCCCCGCTAACGGTCCGATTCGTCGTAGCCATCGGTCCTGCGGATGAAGCCCGCGCGACGTGTAAGGAAATCCTCGGCGCGAACACGAAGACCCAAAGCAACAGTGAACTCGTCAATCGCGTTGCGCAATACCTCGCGCCGGTTCCCCGCTTCACGAGCGACAACAAACAACTGGAAAAACTCTACTCCCGCTCGCTGGCTCATGGTTTTCTGAACCGATGGGAAGTGCCTGAATTCAAGCTGAACCCCTACTACTCCACCGGCAGCATCAAAGGCGGATGTGTCTGCAATTACCTCTGGGACTTCGGCGAAGTCTGGGAAATGCTCCCGCTACTCGATCCCGCCGCCACCAAGGCGCACATCAAACAATTCCTCAGCATCGACCTCACAAAACACTTCGCCTTTCTCCCCCTCACCGGCGAAGGCTTCGGCCCGTGGTACATGGTCAACCAGGAAAAGATCATCGGTCTCGTCTATTACTACGTCATGATCACCGGCGACACCGCATTTCTAAATGAAATGCTCAACGGCCGCAGCATTCTCGATCACATGATCGAACACGCCACCTACGGCGACGACGCAACGAAACCCGTAGCGTTGATGGATTATGGCGCGTCGAACAGCCATCTCGAACTGCGAAAAGAACTCAAATACAACCACGTCATGCCCGATCTCAATGGCCGACGTTATAACAACTTCGTCTTCGCGGCTAAACTTTCTGAACTAATGGGCAAGCCACGTCCCGATCTCGTTCAACGCGCCGAAGAATTGAAACAAGTGCTTCACGCCGAGCTCTGGGACCCGCAGGCAAAATGGTTTGCGTTCCGCAATGACAAAGGCGAAAAAGAACTGCGGTACACCTGTCAGATGTTCAAGCTGTTCAACTCTCCCGTGCTGAATGACGAATCCCTCGCTGGCCTGCTGTCGCACTGGAACACAAACGAGTTTCTCGGTGACTACGGCTTGCACAGCCTCGCCAAGGGCGATCCCGCGTACGACGAAAACGACGTCGACAACGGCGGTCCCGGCGCGTGTACCGGCTTCGCCCCACAAATCATGGAGCGCCTCTACAAAAGCGGGCACACCGCCGAAGCCGATGAAATGCTGAAAAGCATTCTCTGGTGGGGACAAAAGCTCCCCTACTGGGGCGACTCCCTCTACGCCGACCGCCCGGACTATCGCAAAGACACCCCGCTGCAATCCATGATCGATGGACTGGCCGTTGCGCAAATGATGATCTACGGTTTGTTTGGCATCACGCCAAATGCCGACGGCTCCATCACCATCAACCCGCATCTGCCATCCATCGCAAAAGAAATGACGCTCCGCAATGTGAAACTCCGCGGCCACGATTTCTCCGTGCACGTTCAAGGCGACTCGTTCACGGTTGAAAACGCGGACGATACAGTGAATGGCAAGCGGGGCACGCCCGTAACGCTTCCCCCGAAGTAACTTGGACGGACACTTGATTTCCGACTGTAAAATACCTACAATTCGGTAATCTTTACCTGTCCTACATACCAATAGGGTCATTTGAACTATGGAAGCTACACATCAAGCCAGTTCTCGCGCATCCGCCGAACCTAAAATACGGCGGGAAGTCGGCGAGCTCGCCCTCCTGTTCGATATCAGCCAGCGCCTCGACGAAAGCATCGACCTCCGCGATGTCGTCGGCTCACTGCTCCAGTCCATCGCCGACAACACCGGAATGGTGCGCGGCACTTTGACCCTTGTAAATCGCGAGACGGAAGAGATTTACATCGAAACCGCGCATGGCCTGTCCCAAAGCCAGCAGGAACGCGGACGCTACCGCCCGGGTGAAGGGGTTACGGGCAAGGTCATTCAAACCGGGCGCGCGGCGGTCATCCCGCGCATTTCCGAGGAGCCTACCTTCCTCGACCGCACGGGGGCGCGCAAGCAGCAGAAGGAAAACATCTCGTTCATCTGCGTGCCCATTAAACTTGGCGCGGAAACCATCGGCGCGCTGAGCGTGGACCGGTTGTTTGGCGATTCGGTGTCCCTCAGCGAAGACCTCCGGCTGCTGACAATTATCGGGTCGATGATCGCCCAGGCCGTTCGGATGCGCCAGTCAGCCATCGAAGAACGCCAACGCCTCATCGCGGAAAATCGCCGCTTGCAGGATGAACTCAAGGATCGGTTCCGTCCCGCGAACATCATCGGCAATTCCCGCGGCATGCAGCAGGTGTACAACCTCATCGCCCAGGTCGCGAAAAGCGACGCTACAGTTCTGATCCGCGGTGAGAGCGGCGTCGGCAAAGAACTCGTCGCCAGCGCCATTCATTACAACAGCCTCCGAGCCTCCAAACCATTTGTCAAAGTAAACTGCGCGGCCTTGCCGGAAACCGTCATCGAGAGTGAATTGTTCGGCCACGAAAAAGGCGCGTTTACCGGCGCGGTTGCGCAGCGCAAGGGCCGCTTTGAACTCGCCGACGGCGGCACGATCTTTCTCGATGAAATCGGCGATCTTGCGCCGATGATGCAAATCCGTCTGCTGCGGGTGCTTCAGGAACGCGAGTTCGAACGCGTCGGGGGTACGGACACCATCAAGGTCGATGTGCGCATCATCACCGCGACCAACCGCGATCTCGAAAACGCAATGACCGACAACTCGTTTCGCCAGGACCTCTATTACCGGCTCAACGTATTTCCCATTCACATCCCTCCCCTGCGCGAACGCCGCACGGACATACTCGACCTCGCGAACTACTTTGTCGAGAAGTACAGCAAATCTACCCACAAAAACGTGCGCCGCATCTCGACGCCGGCAATCGACATGCTCTGCAGCTACCATTGGCCGGGCAACGTCCGCGAACTGGAAAACTGCATTGAGCGCGCAATCCTGCTCACCTCCGACGACGTGCTCCACGGGCACCATCTTCCGCCCACCCTGCAATCAGCGGAAGCCAGCGGCACCGTGCTGAAAGAAACCCTTGATGGCGCATTAGAACGGCTCGAACGCGAGTTGATCATCGAAGCCCTCAAGAATACGCGCGGCAACAAAGCGAAAGCCGCCGAAACCCTTGGAATTACCGAGCGCATCATGGGACTGCGTTGTGGCAAGCACAACATCGATCCGCGAGTTTACAAGACGGCCAAAGTTGTATGAGGCGTGACGAAACAGGATCGTTGGAGTAGATATGCTACAGGGGCCCAAGGAAAACTATTGACAAGCTATCGAGTCCTAGGTAATCTATTGACAAGTTGGCCGCTTTTTCAGCACCCTGTCGCGGTCAAATCGAACGACGTAGGAGGTTCAGTTGATGAAGCATCTCAAGCATGTGTCCAGCCCGAAGCGCGCTGACGTCTGGCAGGACATTCTGTGCACCGTTTCGAGCGCAATCGTCGGTTTGCTCGGATTCAAAAATGGCAATATCCCCGGGCTGACCTGGCTAGACGATAAATGCCAGCCCAGCACGATCCTCGAATCCTAAACATTCCTGAAACTTTCTTCGCGCCGTGAGATAAGCAGTCGCTCGCGGCGCGTCCTTGTGTCAAGGTCACGGTTGGCGATTGCTATTCAGCCGATCGAGTTCCTCTCTCAGCCTCTCATTTTCACGCGCCAACTCTTCATGCGACTGTTCTACTGGGAGTATTCTCGCGTGGTGGGTATTCTCGTCCTCTGTCCAGTACACGCCTGAAAACATTTTCGTCTTGCTGGTCGCGTCATGTTCGTTCCCATCAACATCCACATACTGGACCTGATAGAAGCGTGCCGTCCGTTCCGATAAAAAACCGATGGAAAACGGCGCCCACCGGATGGAATGAGCGTGGCTTCCACGCGACGCAAGGTACTCCGCGATTCTTTTCTTGTCGCGTCCACCAGCAACGAGCCGACTTCCAATGGCGGAGATTGAACCGATAATGACCAATCCAATGAATATGAATGGGAACGTAGATTGATCCATTGCAATCCCCTGCTTTACGCCAATGCCATTATAGCAAAACTGCGGGGCGGACTTTTCGTAGTCGTGACAAATACAGTAGGGACAAGCTTTTACAAGGCAAGTTGGAGTCTATACTTTTCCTTTTGAACATTCTATGTACATCATTAATTATATAATTATTAGTTTAATCTAACACCTTTTCGCCTAAAATTTTGAAAAATCAATTGCGACTGGTTAACATTGCGGAGTTTTCGGTGTATAATTTCAGAAGCGGCTCGCAATGGAGAGGAAAATTATTGACAATATGGACCAAGCTGCTTCATAATGCCTTCGACTGAGGAAGTCACGTTTTAGGACCGGAATTATCTATCAGCCCCTAAGATACGATGGGGGGTGCTGATGCTAACTAGCCCTGGGGGCATCATGGGAATGACGCGAATGAATAGACTGGCAACTGCACTGGCACTGCTCGGGCTCATAGGCCTCGGGTCGGGGTGTCCGTCGAACCAAGCCATTGTGAGCATCCCGGACGCTGCGCTCGAAGCGGCAATTCGTAACGAGCTTGGTCATCCGCTTGGTTTCCTCACGCGCGGGGACATGTTGCGTCTCCGCCAGTTGGACGCGCGGTCGATAAACATCGTCAATCTCACCGGGCTTGAAGTCGCGACGAATCTGACCTTCCTCGACCTCAGCGGCAATCCGATTTCGGATATTTCGCCTGTCGCGAACCTGGTCAACCTCCTCAATCTGAATTTAGACGGCACCGACGTATTCGAGATTTCCCCGCTTGCCGGCCTGACAAATCTTGATTCCGCAAGCCTGTGCGGCTCTCTCATTACCGATATTCAGCCTTTGGTCACGAATTCGGTGAACGGTGGTCTCGGCACGGGCGACTTTGTCAACCTTTCCTGTGATTCACTCGGCGATCAGGCGAACGATTTCGACATCCCGTTCCTTGAATCCGCCGGTGTCAATGTTGTGTGTTGCGGTAGCGAGGGCTAGGCAACACGTCACCACACGCGAACACAGTGGACGCAACAAGCGCGTTTGGGCTTGAACGCGCGGCGTACATGGCGTTCGCCGGAGTGAAGCGGTCATTCGTTGGCGGCCGTTTCGTGTTCGGAGGTAGTTCTACCATGCAACGAATGATTGGATGCGCAAAGGCGATGGCCGTCGCGCTGTGCTGTGCCGGATTGTTGGGATGCCCATCCGGCGGAGGCGGCGGGACATTACCCAACCTCGTCGTCACCCCCGTCGCGCTCAACTTCGGAAGCAATGGCACACAGGAAACGTTGTCCATTTTCAACAACGGCGCGGGCGCCGTCGCATGGACGCTTACGGAAAACATTGCATGGCTTTCCGCAAACACCACTTCGGGAACCGTTACATCGGAAATTGATCACGCGAAACTCACGGTGGACCGCGATGGCCTCGCGCCAGGCACGTATAACGGTCTCGTGGTAGTTTCGTCCGCTTCCGGAACGCGCAACGTTAACGTGGCGATGACGGTCGCGGGCGATCCGGGTCTTGAAGTCGATCCGGGCACCATCAACTTTCTCAACAACCAGGAAACGGCGCAGTTCACCATCACCAACAACGGTGAAGGCCCGTTGACCTGGAACATTAGTTTGCAAGACTCCGACGATCCTTCGGACACAATTCCGTTTCCCGCGTATCTCACGATTGATCCCGATGGCGGGACGACCGCGGTCGGCGATTCGACGGTGGTTACAGTCGAGATAGACCGTGAGCTGCTTGATGAAGGGGTATTCGGCTTTGTTTTGCTCATCGAATCGAATGGCGGCGACGCACAGGTCGCGGTAAATATCACCCAGGGATTGAGCGCGGAAATCAGCGCGGAACCGACAGTGCTGGACTTCGGGATGACGGAAAACACGCTGAGCTTCGACGTCTTCAATTCGGGCGAACCGGGCAGCGTACTTGATTTCACACTGTCCACCGACCGACCCGACCTCATCTTCTTCGATCCCGCCGAAGGCACAAGCGTCGGCACGAACAATCCATTGAACTATGACCGTGTGCCAATCTCGGTCACAATTGACCGCAACGCGCTCACCGGTTCCGTGGACGGCGGGACCATCACCATTGCCGGCCTCGGCGTTGATTCCGTGGATGTGGTTATAAACATCGAAGCGGCCCCGCTTGGGTTCGAAGGGGCGCAGAACCGTTCGCGACCCCCATTCATACTGCGGTTCGTGTTCCTCATGCGCGACGCGCTGGGCAACGCCATCGACACGACCGATGCGGACGTGTTTGACGAGCTCAGCGCTGGTTTCACAATTGAGGAAGATGGCATCCCGCTCGACACCGACGAGACAAGCCTGTTCGTCACGAATGCGGAAGGCCTCCGCTACAATCTCGCGCTCATGCTCGATTACACCGGAAGCATGTACAGCGCCGGCGCGGGTAACGGTTCGGTCATCGAGCAGATGGTGAACGCATCAGCCGACTTTATTGACGACGTGCCGGCTTCCTACCGCCTCGCGCTCATGGAGTATCACGATCGGCAACAGGCCAACCGGCTCGTACACAATTTTTCGACGTCCAAGGATTCGCTGAAAGACGCGCTGCAAGCCTTCTCGGTGCCGTTCGGCGATAACGGCGCGTCGGAAGTCTACGACGCCGTCATGGACGGTGTTGCGCGAATCGCAAATGAAGACATTGGGGCTTTGCCGTTCGATGACGCGGACGTGCGCGCGCTCATATTTGTGTCCGACGGACGCGACACCTCGAGCATTGCAAGCCTTGATGAGACCATTACACACGCCGTGAACAACCGGGTGCGGCTCTATCCGATCGGGTTCGGCCAAAACGTCAACGCCGCGCCGCTGATTCAATTGGCTACGGAGACGGGCGGCCATTATTACGCCGCGCCGACCGCCGCCGAGCTTGTGAACCTGCTTCAGAGTGAAGCGGGCGCGCCGGGCAATGCGCCAGGATTGATCATCACGGAACTTCAGCGTCAACTGGTCTTGACCTATGTTTCGCTCTTCCAGGAAGGTTCGCACAACTACCTCGTATCCGCGGAATATGACGGCATCTCCGGTTCCTTTCAACGGGACGCTGTGTTTGCCACGGGCGGCGATGTGCGCGCGGGTCAACTGTCGTTGCGCACTGCCGGCATTCAGCCTGACGGCACGGCGGAACTGTTTGTGCGAAGCGAATACGTGCCGCGCAACGTCAGCCAGATTAAGGTGAAGTTTATTTCTGGCGTCCCAATAACCGTCGAGCTCGATCCCAACGGATTGATCAGCGATTGGTTCCTTGTAGACAACGGCGGCGGCGTGTTCACCGCGCTCACTTCCGAAACGACGCCTCTGACCTACGGTTCGTTCGGAAATCTGTTCCGCGTCCGGTACACGGGACTGAACACAACCGATGTCCTTCCCCTCGCGTTCCGCGTGGACAACCAGGTTTACGTCAATCCTCCTTTCACAAAGTTTTTTCAATATCCCGAAGGCATCGTTGTGCAGGAAGGATCGGCGCAGGAATCGGAAGTTCCGATACAAATCGCGGATGGATTCGATCCGGACGCACTCGACGCATGGGACCGCGACGTGGACAGTGTGCCGGATTTCGACGACCTTTTTCCCGATGATCCGAACCAATCCTGAAAGACGGCGGACATGGATACAGCAAGCGACAAATGGAATTCGCTGGTAGGGAGTTTGCAATGAAACGTGGGATTTCAGTAGCGCTGTACACCGCGACCGCGATTGTCATGATCGCCGCGACTGGTTGTCCATCTACGGGCGGCACTGGCGTCGATCCGGTCCTTTCGGTTATACCCGCGGCATTCAATTTTGGCCCGAATAAAGACGACGACAGTTTCGCGATTCAGAACGCCGGCACCGGCGTGCTTATATGGAACGTCAGTGGGCTCGCGGATTGGCTAGATGTCACGCCGGATAACGGCAGCACGCCCGTCGGCGGACCAACCGTCGTCGACATTAGCGTAGACCGCACAGGTCTTGACCCCGGCCTCTACTCCGACGAATTCCTCATCGCATCGAATGGCGGCAGCCGCACGGTATCGGTCAGCATGCGCGTCAGCGAAGACCCTCTCCCTCCCACGCTTCAAATTAATCCGGCGGGACTCGATTTCGGAACAACGGATACCGTGGAAGAACTTGATGTCGAAAACGCCGGTGAAGGCACAGTCACCTGGACGCTCGAGGAAAGTATCCCGTGGTTGACGACCTCGCTCGCCAATGGCGCGACATCGGCCACGCCGACGACGGTCGTTGTCACGGTGAACCGTACAGGCATGTCCCCCGGCGCGTACACTGACAACATCGAATTTACTTCGGATGGCGGCGACATTACCTTACCGGTCTCGATGACCGTACCGGGCCCGACGCCGCTGCTGGGTATCAATCCGACGGCGCTCGACTTTGAAACAAACACTGCACAGCTTCAATTTACGGTCCGCAACACGGGAACCGGCACGTTAAACTGGACGATTACCGAATCTATCCCGTGGCTTTCTCTCGACGTTTCCACCGGAACCACCACCAGCGAAACGGAAACCATTACTGCAACTGTAGACCGCGGCGCGCTCGCGGCCAAGGATTACTCGGGCACGCTCGCAATCACGTCGAACGGCGGGGCCGCAAACATCAGCGTAGACATGACGGTTGCGCCCGCTGAACTCGTGGTCACTCCCACGACGCTGAACTTTGGAAAATTCGCAACGGACAAACTCATTATCATCAGCAACGGCGGCACCGGCACGGTGAACTGGTCGATCAGCACCGCCGGATTGCCGGGATGGTTGTCCCTGGCGGCGCCCACTTCCGGCTCGGTTGCCGGCGATTCGGATGCGGTGATTGTTTCCGTCAACCGCATCGGCCAGATTCCTGGCCAGTATTCGTTCACGTTCCAGGTAACTTCTGACGCCGGAAACGAAAACGTTACGGTCAACATGACCGTTGCGGAAGTACCCGTGCTCACCATCGACACGGGATTCGTAAACCCGAACAACAATGCGCTCGCACCCCTCGGCGATGAAGAAACGACTTTCGATTTCACGATCACGAACACCGGCACCGGCACCCTCAACTGGAATATCGACCCCGCGGACTTTCCGCTCTGGTTGAGCATGACGCCGGTCGCGGGTGACGTCCAAGGCGCGCAGATTGACACTGTCACCATTACCGTTAGCCGCGCCCTGCTGTCCGCAGGCGGGTTCTCCGCGCTTATCCCGGTAACGTCTAACGGCGGCAACAAGACCATCGAAGTGACCATGCAGGTCCCACTGCGCCCCGTCATTGGCGTGTTGCCCACGAATCTGGATTTCGGATTGAATGCCGATTCGAGCGCGGTCTCGGTCGCTAACGTAGGTGACCCCGGAACGGTATTGAACTTCCTGGTTGTCACGGATCGGGACTGGTTATTCGTGAGCCCGCAAACCGGCACCAGCATCGGCACCGCCAGCGTTATCAAGGACTATCAAACCATCAACGTGTCCATAGACCGCAGCGAACTGGAAAGCACCGGCGCGACAGGCACGATCACGGTCTACGCGCTCGACGCGCTTGGCGAAATCAATCCCGACATCGCGCCAGAAACCATCACCGTCTCGGTGGAAGCAACGGAATTGTCGTTCCAGACGGCGCTAGTGCGCACCCGCATACCGTCCCTGCTGCGATATTCGATGGTCATGCGCGATATCCAGGACGAATCGTTCGTAATGGACCCCGCATTGCTTACGAATGCTTTCCGCATCTTCGAGGATGGCATTCAAATCGAAGAACCCAGCGAAACGACGCAACAGGTCTATCTCCAAAACAGCATCGTGACCGAACCGCTTTCGGATTTGCGGATCGATCTGAGAATGCGCACCGTCCTACTGCTCGATTACTCCGGAAGCATGGTGGACGCCGCGGAAGCAGCGGGAACTGATCTACAGTCGCTCTATGAATTGGCGGGTTCGCAGTTCATCGACGATTACTTCGATTACTTTGCAAATACGGAGCGCGGGTTCGCGACCATAGCGATCATGGAGTTCCATGATCGCAACGCCCCGGCGACCCTCGTCCTAGACTTTACAGATAACCCAACGGCATTGAAAACCGCATTGCAGAATATCTTCATCGAAGACAACGGCGCATCGGCGATTCTACCAGCGGTCGCCGCGGCCGGCTCACGCCTTGTCAACGAGGACTTCCCCCATATCGGTTTCGACGATGCAGACGTGCGTTCCGTCGCGTTGCTCTCGGACGGACGCTTGACCACGCCGCCGGGTGAAATTCAGGACTACGTCGACGTCCTCGTGTCCCAACGCGTCCGGCTTGTTCCAATTGGTTGGGGTACCGAAGTAAACCATGAACCGCTTGCGCGGCTCGCATCCGGCACCGGTGGCCATTATTACCTCACGAAACCCGATGGCGATGGCAATCCCGTCGTAGCAAATCTCGCGAACCGCGTCGAAGATTTAAACCTCGATCTGGCTTCGCACACTGTTCTCAGCTATGTTTCGCTGGGCGAAGAAGAGAATGTGCCGATTCGATTCGACGGCGCGTTGAACGATCCAAACGATTCGCCTGATCAGGGAATCATTCAGGGAATCTCCGACGAGCAGAACGTGTCCCTGAGCAGCTTCACCGGCGACATTCTCATGGGCCAGGTTTCGATGCGCACAACCGGCGTGCAGTCAGGCGCAACGCAGGCAACCGTGCGCGCCGACTATATTCCGCGGAATGTGAACAAATTCGAGTTTACGCTGTCGAGCACCGAAGCCTTCACCGTTTCAATCGTGCCCCTCAACGAAGGCGGATTGGTGGAAGGATGGACGCTTACGCCACTTGGCGGTGGCGTATACTCGTTGATCGCCCCCACGCCAGCGGAAGTGCTTCCTTATGGAAGCTATGGCGACCTGTTGCGGCTTTCATTCGCGTCCGTTGGGGTCACGCCGTTCATACTGGAACTTACCGTTGACAATACGATCTATTCGGGCGACACTGAACCAAAGTATTTCATCTATCCCGATACGATGACGGTCGGTGCCGATCCGTTCCTCGCCCCGGCGTTTCCGACGCCAGACGTCTCCCCCAGCCTGATTGCGCTTGGCACGGCAACGAACTCCACGACTATCGATATCCGCAATATTGGCGGAACATATCCCTATGTCGTTTCGCCAGAAGTCTTGTTGACGTGGCAAGCAGGTGATCTGCCAAGTTTCGTGCTGAGCGTTACGCCAGACAACGGCATGTTGTTGAACACAACCGAGGTTGATACGGCACAGATTCTGGTCAATCGCGCGCTGGATCCCGGAACGTATTCGGGCACGCTCATGATCGATTACTTTGGCGGCACGTTAGACATCGAAGGTAGTTGGCCCATCGTAATGTCGATAACGATCCTCCCGCCGGTGCTCGGAACGGTCAACACGGCAAACCTTGCGTTTGGGTCCGTGCCCCAGGGCGGTGGTAACGTGTTCGCTGACTTCCAGGTCACGAACACCGGTCAGAGCACGCTGGACTGGGCCTTCGTTACAAACGCGTTGCCCGTGTGGATCGAAAGCGTGCTGCCGGCGAGCGGTTCAACCGTTGGCGGTGAATTGGAAACAGTGACCGTAACAATCGATCCCACCACGGTCGCACCCGGCGTGTATTCGACCAACATCACGTTGCTCAGCGACGGCGGCAACACGACAATACCCGTAAGTGTGACGATTACGCCGTAAGAAGTTTGCGAGGGGGAGTCTGGTGGCCCACTCGACTGCGAGTGGGCCACGGTTGATACTGTCCATCCGAGCCGGCCTTGCCAATTGCTATGGATACAATAACGCCGTCCGCCATTCCTGCCCGTCGCGTGTATACAAAAGCCGCTCGTGCAATCGGAATGGTTTGTTCATCCAAAACTCGATTTCATCGGGCCGCACGCGAAACCCTGACCAATGCCCGGGACGCTGTATCTCCACACCTTCAAATTTGTTTGAGAACTCTTCAAAACGTTTCTCAAGCCCGGCCATTGTGTTCAAGGGCTGCGACTGATTGGAAGCATACGCTCCAATCTGACTCTGCCGATCGCGGGTTGCAAAATACGCGTCCGCTTCCTCATCGCTCACGCGCGTGACGTCGCCAGCGATACGCACCTGCTTGCCAAGGGGCATCCAGTAGAAACAGAGCGACGCCTTTGGATTCTCCAAAAGTTCGCGCCCTTTCCGGCTCTGGAAATTGGTATAGAATACGAATCCCCGATCATCCACGCCTTTGAGCAGCACCATGCGCGAAGAAGGCTGGCCGGCTGCATCGCAGGTGGATAAGCACATGGCAGTAGGTTCCTGCAGGCCGCATTCGAGGGCCTCCGCAAACCATGCGTTGAAAAGATCAATGGGATTCTCGAACACCGGGATTGACATTACAGACCTCCGTGCATCGTGTCGAGTACGATACACGAACCCTCATGGAGAGGGCGACGCACGACCTCGTGACGGTTCCTACCGGACGTCTGGAACGATCTTGTAGATTTCTCCGTCGTCGCGGTCGAGGATGTACAACTCGCCAGCGGCGTCTTCGCCAAACGAGCAGGGGCCTGATATCCGTGGCGTGCCCACAGGATCAAGGTCATCTGTCCGTTCCGTTAAGTCAGAAACCGTGTTTCCATCGTATTTCAGCGACCAAATCGTCCCGAAACTGTAGTCGGCATAAAAATAGGTGCCGGCCAGCGCGGGAATCGCAGTGCCCCGGTACACATAGCCTCCAATTACCACCTGGCCTTCGTTGTGTCCATAGTCGATTATTGGCGGCGTGAAACCTTCGTCCGTTCCACACGTGCCGGAACCGCCGCGGCATGAAAACCCTTCCGCAATCTTCCAACCATAGTTCTCGCCACCCTCGCTGTCGGCCGGTTGAAAATCAATCTCTTCAACGTTGTCCTGCCCAACGTCGCCGACATAGATATCGCCAGTAAGACGATCGAAGGACCAGCGCCAGGGATTGCGCCAGCCTATGGACCATATTTCGGATCTCGCCGCCGAGATCGGTACAAAGGGATTGCTCGAGGGGTTGACGTATGGATCGCCATTGTCGACGTCGATACGAAGCATTTTGCCGAGAAGCGTGTTTAACGTCTGCCCATTGTTGTGTGGATCATCGGCGTCGCCCCCGTCGCCCATTCCGATATAGAGGTATCCATCGTTCGGACCAAACGCAATCATACCGCCATTGTGGTTTGAGTACGGTTGCGCAATTTTTAGAATCCGTTTCTTGCTCTTCTTCCCCGCCTTGTCGAAACTCTTTTTCGCTTTGTACCGTTCGATGACCGTGTCGCCATTGTTGTCCGTGTAGTTCACGTACAAGAAACGGTTGTTGGCGTAATCAGGATGAAACGCAAGGCCCAATAGACCTTGTTCGCCATCCTCAGAACCGACCTTCTTGTCGATATTCAGAAAGGGCGTCGCCTGCCGAACGCCATTCTTTATCAGAAAAACCGAACCGCTTTCCTGCTCAAGCACAACGATCCGCGTTGTGTCATCCGGTGGCGCCGTTAGAAAAACGGGATTCTCGAACCCCGACATGAACAACTCTGTCCTGAACCCCGGCCCACCCGCGGTTGCCGTGGGAGGTTGCAGAATGAAAATAGTCACGGCTATGGCGCAACAAATACGAATACCATACTTCATACCCAAGAAACCTCACGTAATGAATAAAGTCATAGCCCCGCTGCACCCTTATAGTACCCCGATCCACTCCCTGCATTCCAGAGGTTTTGGTTTGCCAGCCCGCCGACCTTCCCGCAACCCAGAATCGGTCATGGCGGATTCAAAACCGCTGGCACTAATTTCAGACATAGATAGTAATTTATATTATTCTTTACTAATTCGCGCGATAGTGTTTCCAGTGCGTCTTTCTCTGATAAAATTATTCCGATTGATTTTTTGTGTCTGTCATCTATCGAATATAGATGTAGCAACTCGCCCGCATACGCAGCCGAGCATATCTCCTTCTTCGGTTTACCACGCCGAATCTGGCCCAGAACCTTCTCCACCCGTGCGGGCGACGACCCCGGTAAACCCGGTCGCGCCTTCAAATCATGGGCGAGATGGCTTGCTGGCGCTACACCGAGTCTCGGGAGCAGCCGCCGTTCCAACTCGTCTTCCAGCACACCGGCAAGAATAATCTCCTCCGGCGGAACGGGACCTCCCGATTTTAGTAAACGCAGCATCTGGATTGATCGCGGCGTGAAGGTGTCCCAGCCCGGCAACCAATCGTCAAGCGTGCGCGCTACTGTATCCGGCATCGACATGAGTACGGTGACGCCCCGAGCGCCTATGTCCGATTCAATTCCTCCGCGGTGCGTTTCCACGATACAACGTTGAATCGAAGGCATGAACCATCCGACCGGTTCGGGCTCAGTCATTCCAACTGTGTGTACGCTTATACTCAAGGCGCGGGACGTTGCATTGAGTTCCAGCGAGATTCCCATCTCACCTCCATGCGGAAGTGATTCGCCGGCCAAGTTGCGAAATAGTTCAATCATTCGCGCAATTCGATTTCGCCGGACTGCTATAGGTGGCACCGTCCCTTCCACGCTCACAGTTACGCTCACCGGATTCTCCGGCGCATCCGTGTTGGCCGCATCGCGCACAAACTTCGCAACGTCGCCCGGTTGCAATGGGTCGTCGGCCACGTCAATGTCCGCCAACGCTTCTTGCAATGCGGTGCGCAGATCGTCCACCGCGGCAGTCGCTTTTGCACCGGCATCCGCCGACGCCAACAGGCGCGAGCATCGCTCCGCTCTGCGGATGGAATCGAGCAGCGCGGGATTCAGACCCATCATGTCCGTGCACATCCGAACGCCCTTTATCCGAAGCTCGAGTTGGGACGCCTGCGCATCAATCCGGCCACCGCACGTCGCATTGGTCCAAGCCGCGTCAATGATGTCACGTGCCACGCGAAACGAAAAACCCAAATCCACAACGCTCGGAAATTGGCCCGGCCCGTCGATACTGATGCGAATGGCAGGCACGCCATCCAAATCGATCAACGCGCATTCCAGGGTTGCATCAAATTCGAGCCGCGCGGAATTCACGAGCAACCGTATAACAACCGCCATTTGCTCTTCGTCGCCGCGCGCATTCAACGACGCCGGTCCACTGACCGTAGGGCGCAGGGCCGCGGCCGACAGGGCGCGGTGAATTATTGCGACAGCATCTACTTCTGCCGGCACAGGGCTGCGGTAGATTTCGGCGTAGTCGCGGGCCGCGCGCAATACCGCGTGCGCATCGGACCAACTCCGCTCACGCGCGAAGTCGCGCGCAAGGCACAGCAACGGTTCAATGTTTTGGAAATGTGCGTTCACGGAACTCGATTATATGCAGGACAAGCCGTCAACGCACGGGACGGGAAACGGACTGGGAATGTTGTATAAGATACACGAGCGGGAATGTTGAACCAGCGAGGGCGCATGTATGAAATCAAAAAGCGTGCAGGCGCGGCTGAAGGCGCGAGTCTTTGACATTCATGATTGGACCTGCGTGGACGAGCGTCAGGACAGTATTGCGTACCGGCCCAGCGGTCGCACGCTGCTACGCCGAATCGGGTACCTGTTGCTCGCGGTCTGCGCAATCGGACTACTCGCAAGCGTTCTGATGCCGATCCTGACGCCGAATTCCGGGCGGCCGCTTGACACCGAAATCATGGAAACCATGCTGCGCGACGCCGAGGCGCTTAAGGCCACTCTTCGGGAGTCGGTTTCTACGGAGGAATGGGAGCGCATCGAAGCGGAAGCCGCGGGCATGCGCGCCGAACGTGAAGCGATGGCCGCGGAGTTCAATGCGCGACGAGCGCTCATCGAAAACGTCGTCACGGGTATCGCCGCGGGTATCGCGGCGTTGCTGGCTTTTGCGGGAATCATGTCGCCGCTCACTTGCCTGTGGCGTCGTGTTTCAATCGCCCAAATCGGCTCGAACATGATCACGATTCATTCCCGCGGCGTCTGGAGCTCGACCCTACAAGTATCCACGCATGACTTTCCGCGTCTCGCGGTAAGAGCCCAGGAAAGAATTCATAGCCACCGCAACAGTGGCGTAATGCGGCTGGGCCATCGGTGGATCGTAAGCCTTGATCCAGACATGCAGGTGCTGGTCGATACAGCGGAAGGCAACCGTATCGAATTCTGGATTCAGCATCAGAAAGATCGGCCCGTCCCGGAAATGCCATTGCCTGCCCGGGTCCGGCAGCTAACCGGTGCGCTGGAGCGTATGACCGGCGCTACGGCCGAACCCCTGGTACTGATGGATTACCAAGGCAAACGCGGACCGTGGTTCAACCGGCGCCATGTAGTCGCCGGCACTTCTACCGCGCCGTGGATCGCCGGGACCATGATTGGCGAACCCCAGGTAACGAGCAAAACATGGACGCTCGATGAAATGACGCCCGAAATGCGCGCGCGCTTCGAACC
>JAWXCN010000016.1:0-3449 GCA_034408725.1 Candidatus Hydrogenedentota bacterium | reverse complement strand
CCGTTGAGCCATCCCCCGAATCATCCGATACCGTCGAGGAAGAATCGACGCCGGCACTCGAGGGTGCCGACGCCGTTGTCGAGATGATGAACAGCCTCAACGAGGCCATCGAGAAGGACGCCGCCGCGGAGTCCGCGGGTGAACCACTGTTGCTTGATGCGCGCAAGGCCGTCGATCTCGCCCTGTCCCAGAACGCCCAGGTATTCGTCGCAGAGGACGATGTCGAAGCAGCGCGTGCGCGCATCGGCCAGGCGCGGTCACAACGCTTCCCCCAGATAAAAGTTTCCTCGACTCAGACGCATACCGAACTTCAAAAGCGCGATACCGGTATGCTGTTTGGTGAGCTGTTCACCAGTTTGATCGGTATCGGGGACCTGCTTGAAACTCCGGAAGATTTTCGCACCGACCGCCTTACGATGACGCAGGTGATCTACGCGGGCGGCCAAATCAAGGCTGCGACCGAAGCATCGAAATATCTCGCGGAATCGCAGGAATACCAACGGCAGGCCACGCTTTCCCAGGTCGAATACAACGCCAAAGAAGCCTATTACACCGCGGCGGCGTCGATGGCGCTCGTGCGCGTCGCGGAGTCCAGCGTATCCACGTTTGAACGCCAGCTCAGCGATGCCAAGGAAATGTTTGAAGTCGGCATGACGAGCAACTTTGAAGTATTGCGCGCAGATACCGAGTTGGGCAGCCGCAACTCCACACTCGTACAAGCACGCAACGGACAGCGGCTCGCACTGGCAAATTTGTGCCGGGCAATCGGTGTTCCGCAAAACACGCCGCTGCAACTCGAGACCAAGCTCGATTTCCTTCCGTTCATGCAGGACCTCGACGCGCTCATCGCGCACGCCGATGAACATCGGCCCGAACTGCTTGGATTGCGGAAGGCCATCGACGCCGGCGAACAGGACGTGAAGCGCGTCCGTGGCCAATATAAACCCAGCGTAGGCGGTAACGTCCAATGGCAAAACGTTGATAACGGCGGAGCAGCCCAACCGGACGGCTGGACCTTCAGCGTCAGCGGTCAATGGGACATAACGACCGGCGGCCGGAGGAAGTATGAAACCCTCGAGTCCAAGGCGCGCCTGAGCAGTCTCGAACACCAGTTGCAGGACCTGCACGCCATCGTCGAACTTGATGTTAAAGCCGCGCAAATACAAATCCAGGACGCCATGGCACGAGTCGCCAGCGAACGCGGCACGCGCACCCTCGCGCGCGAAGGATTAAGGCTCGCCGAACTTCGGTTCCAGGAAGGCGCGGGCACGCAATCCGAAGTGCTCGACGCCGAACTCGCCCTCACCAGTGCGGACACGGCCCTCGTTCAAGCCCTGCGCGACTTCGCAGTCGCCAACAGCTCCCTCGAACGCGCCATCGGCAAAAGCTGGGTCCGGGACACCGAAACGTCCACCGGCGAACAACCCATCGCTCCGCCACCGCAATCCAAATAGCGCACTTTCCAAATACGGCCTTGGAGTGCGGTAGCGGTAGCTACCGCTTTCTATTCCGAAGACTTTCTGCACTTCTTATCGCACGCAGAGGGCAAGGCTTACTCCTCCCCCAAAGCGGTAGCTACCGCTACCGCACTCCAAGGCCCATTCTTCCCATTACTCCCATTCTTCACGTAGAATGCCGCCCGCAACCACCCGGAAGTAAAAAGGCAGTTTCCATGAGCGACAACAAAGAATCCATTTCCACCCTGATGAGCCTCCTCTACCGTGCGCACCCCTGGCATGGAGTTCCCATCGGCGAGCGCGCGCCTGACGTTGTGACGGCGTACATCGAGATGTCACCAACCGATACCGTCAAATACGAGTTGGACAAGGACACCGGCCTCCTCAAGGTGGACCGCCCCCAGCGCTTCTCGAGCACCTGCCCGACCTTGTACGGCTTTGTGCCGCAGACGTATTGCGCGGAGCGCTCGGGCGCATATTGCGCGGAACGTACGGGCCGTGCCAACATTATCGGCGATGGCGATCCGCTCGACATCTGCGTGCTGACCGAGAAACCCATTCGTAAAAGCAATGTCCTGCTCCAGGCAATCCCCATTGGCGGACTCCGCATGATCGACGGCAACGAGGCCGACGACAAAATTGTCGCGGTGATGATGGACGACGAAACATTCGGTGAAATGCGCGACATCAAGGATTGTCCGACGCGGCTGATCGATCGCTTGCGCCACTACTTCCTCACCTACAAGCAGGGGCCCGACGCCACGGACACGGTCTGTGAAATTACCCATGTCTACGATCACACGGAAGCGCGCGAGGTAATCGTCCGGGGGCGCGAAGATTATTTGCGCAGGTTCGCGAACATCAGCAATCTCCTCAACAAGGCCTTGCAAGGAAACAGGACATGACCACTCTTCGTACTGCCGCCGTGTTGCTGGCCTGCTCCGTCGCCGTAATTGCGCAGGACGCAACGCACGTTACCGTGTACAAGGAAAAAGGCCGCTTCGGTGGATGGCCGGCCAACCACGGCATGTGGAGTTGGGGCAACGAAATCGTCGTCGGTTTTTCGCGAGGCTACTACAAGGACCTTGGCGAAGAACGCCACAACATTGACCGTGAGAAGCCCGAAGAGCACGTCCTCGCGCGCAGTATCGACGGCGGTGAAACGTGGACCATCGAGCACCCAAATGAAAAAGGATTTCTCCTTCCGCAAGGCGAAGCGCTGCACGGCGTAGAACTCGAAGGCGTCAAAATCAAACCTGCCACGGAGTTCACCGGCGAGATCGATTTCACGCATCCCGATCTGGCGTTCGCCACGCGCATGTCCAGTTCCAACGCGGGCGAATCACGGTTTTACTACTCCTACGACCGGGCTAAAACCTGGGAAGGCCCTTTCAAGCTGCCCATGCTGGAACAAAAAGGCGTCATGGCGCGCACCGACTACATCGTGTTCGACAAGAGTGAGTGCATGCTGTTTCTGACCGCATCGAAATCCAACGGCCGCGAAGGCCGTCCTTTTTGCGCGCGCACGACCGACGCCGGCAAAACTTGGAACTTCGTCAGCTACATCGCGCCGGAACCAGTCGGCTATTCGATCATGCCCTCGACCGTGCGGCTCGACGGCGAATCTTTGCTCACCGCGGTTCGCGTGAAGGAAGCAGGAAAGAGTTGGATCGACGCCTACGCATCGCACGATCGCGGCGCAACATGGTCATTCCTTAGCAAGCCGGCGCCCAGCACGGGCGAAGGAAATCCCGCCAGCATGGTCCGTTTGCAGGATGGTCGCGTGTGCATTACATACGGCTATCGCGCCGCGCCGTTCGGCATGCGCGCGCGCGTCAGCAGTGACGATGGCAAAACCTGGGGTGACGAAATCCATCTCCGCGATGACGGCGCCGGCCGTGACATCGGCTACCCCCGCACCAGCCAACGCCCCGACGGCGCGCTCGTCACCGTTTACTATTATCACGACAAGGAACAACCCGAGCGCTATAT